>NZ_JBNPJT010000030.1:0-48380 GCF_050312595.1 Pseudomonas sp. UM16
GACTCCAGAAAGAAATCGGGAGCGCAGCATCGGGTTTCAGTTAGTCGCTTGGAATGTGGTCTTCATGGAGCGGATACAGTGAACAAGGCGCGAGTGACGGTAGTTTTGTAACAGGGAGCCACCGAAGAGGTGCTTCAAGGCATCGAATCTTCAGAATTTCCTGATTCCCTGTAGTCCATTTCCGAATCATACTTTCGCCGCGCTTAAGCCATTGCAGTGGTCCCGCTGGGGTTCTAGTCTCACTCGGTCGTTGCCTATTTCAACGACCGGTTTTGACAGGCCGTATCTGAGTTTCGGATCACATGTGCATCGCTTTATGGCGGCTGTGCGTGGGGCACATTCGTGTGCGCCGAGTTCCGATATCCTCGGTCTGTCAACCCGCGTACAGCTGCCACCTATTTGTTTGACAGCAGAAATGTGGCAGCTCCACCGATGTCGGAGTTCGTCATGTTGAAAATCGTCCCTGATCCACCGCACCACAGTAACCATTCCCTCGAAGACATCCTCGTCCAAGTATCCGAATACCTGGTCTGCGCACTGACCGTCGCTCAGCAAACGGTACTACTCCATCCCGACCCTCCAGGCCAGGTTTTGACTTTGGCGACCATGCATGAAATCGACAATGCCCGCAGTTTGGTTGAAGTGGCGTTGAGCAAGGTGCAGATGAAGCACTGAGGTATCTGTGGATAAGCGCCAGCGTTGTTGAAGCAACGCTGGCCGCTTGCAACGTAGTACATACCAGGAGAGGTAGGGATGAACCAGAAATCGATTGAAGGCCGCATTGCTGATCTCAAAACAACCGGGGTGGGCGTGTTCGGCGCAAGCCTGAGCGGGACCTGTTCCGAAAACCTGTTCCGGGTTGAGCCAGGGCACAGCGCTGATTTTGTTTTGGAACAAGCGACGATGCTTATGGCTTATGTGAACAAATTGACCCTGCATGTGATGTTCGAACAGGATGAGGCCATGCTCTGTGCGGCGCACTACCTGAGCGGGATGGCCAAGGCGCTGGTTGAGGATGTGGCGCATGGGATGGTGGTGGGGTGTTCAGCAGGTGATAGTAAGGCAGGTTGATGATTGGCGTTGGTCTGAACAATTCGGCGCTTTTCGTTTTGGCGAGGTAACAATGAGACAAGTATCTCAATAGCTTTGATTGCCGGATTAATGTTAGTGCCGATGACATTTACTTGTTTCGCCATTGCCTTCATCGCACACAAGCATATTGAGACCATCGAAGAGCATCTAGCCAATTGCTCCTACGTCAAAACCATAAGGGATGTATATTCAAATGCCGGTCGGCTCGGTAAGGTCATGCGCGACGGAATCATTGGCGCACTGCTATTGGTGCCTGCACTTAGTGCCCGAAGATAAAATAGCCATAGCAGGATGCTAAGGACTACTTTGCCCCCGAACTGCTGGCGTGACGCAGGTGACTCCACGTTTTGGCCTGCAGCCCACTGCCAACGGTGAACGTCAACAAACGGCCAAGACCAGTCGCTCAGTTGTGCGGATGAAACTACTAAGTACTTAGCAATTCTCACACGACACCTAAAAATTCTGATAGGCATAAATTTAATGTGGGCAATGTGGTGACACTTGACTCACAAAGTTAAATGCGGGCCGAGATAAGCCACATAAATACGCTTTTTATCAGGATCTGGATAAAAATGCATGCGATACCCATCAGGTAACTTGACATGATTTTCACAGTAAACCTGACGACCATCATCCAACCAGAAAAGTCGTTCCCTCCTCTTTCTGGCGTCCTCGTTAACACTTGCAGATTCGCCGCTGACCTCAGCGGCAAGCCCCAAACCTCTTAAATACTCATGCCTATATTCAGCGTATTCGCCGGCATTCCATTTGACACAGAATAGCTCCATAACATTTAATGCATCTCTAGATTTTAATAAAATATCTGTCCGAGCAGACCAGCTTTGGAGGATAGTTCCTATTTGATTTGGAAGTAATGTTAAGTTTGGAAGCAGGCTGGTTCTTTGCTGCCAGATATTTTTTGCGTTATCAAGCAGAGAGTTACGGCGTAGTGCAAGTTCCTCGCTATGGGCTGCCAAGCTATCCCCACTACTAAGATTTAGAATATTTTCCTCTCTTTGTTCAGGTGTTGCATCAAGTTCAAAAATCCATACATTGATACGAGCATCCGCCCAATCTGGCAAAGCAGTAAAGCTTGCAAGAAATGTTCTAAAATAAAAAGCCGCCAACAAAGTTGGCTTGCCAGAGCTCTCACCTAAAAGCCCGACCTCAATAGCGTCGCCAACGCTTTCAATATCTACGCTTTGAAAAAGTGGCTGCTTGGTTTCTATAGATTTTAAAAATCGACAGCAGTCAGCAAGTTCAGCTATTTGCTTGGCCGAGGAAAACCAATTGCGAACAAAATAACCACTCGCAAGCTCCAACCCCATAAGCGATTTATCTTGATCCTTATCCACGAGTAAAATTTTTAAACCTGCCTTGCGGCAAATCTTGAGGACGTCAAAAAAAGCTAATAACCCACTGTCTGCATCCTCTTTACAGGCAAAAGGCAAAGAATGATGATTAAGAATAATTCCATCGCTCATAATAATTGGTCCAATTCCTTGTCCCACTGGTCAAAAAAGCCATCTGGCCAACAATCAATGCGCCCCTTTTCATCAATGTTTGGATACATCACTTCCGAAGCATGGATTGGATTGTAAACATCACGCTGTAAGAAAAAAACCTTAACATCACTGGCTTCTACAATCTGTTGCTTCACTGCAACCCTAATGCCATTTAAAAAGTGGTCGGAATGAGACTCAACAATTAGCTGTACTTCGTTTTTTGCTGCTATCGCGCAGAGCTTCCCCATAAGCGCCTGGCCAGCAGGGTGCAAGTGCGATTCTGGATTTTCAATAATTAGCAAGTCCCCTTTGGCAGAACTTAAAATACTGCTAATAATAGGGAGTACGTAACTAAGACCGAATCCGACGTTCTGAGGTTTAAATTCTTCAGTTGTGTCTTTCCCCTGATTGAACGAGTAACTAAGGCTTGCCGAATTGAACTGCGGCTGTGCCACCGCTTTTATTTTAAGTCCCGGGGTGATGTCTGACATCCAAGCTTCGATATTTGCAAGCAAGGTTCCGGAAACAGCTTTTGGGTGTTGTAAAGCCGCAATCTCAAGTTCTTTGGCGCCATTTACCGCTATGAAATGCACAGCGAACTCACCATGGTGGCCGAGGGATTTCAAATCACGAATATGAAATTCAGACAGCTGATGATGGCTTTGCGGGCCTAATCTATCTGCACTAAGGTATTGAAAATTAGAACTAAATAAGCTCAAGGATCCTGAATGCCCATCTATCCCCGATCTACGCAACGGCAATAAATCCGAGTCATGCTGATAGTCAAATTCAAAGACGACAGGCTCTGCTATCTCATCCCATTTGACGGTAAATATTATTTCCTCTTGCTCGCTGAAGCTTGAAAGCGCATCCTTGCCAGTTCCAATGTTTACGTAATCACCATTTAACAGCAATCCTTTGTTCTGTAGCGTGTTTCGTTCATACGACTGCCGCAGCAGGAGCAAGCTCTGAATCAAGGTTGATTTGCCCATGCCATTAAGGCCTGAGAATAAATTTAAAGCTCCAAGCGGAAAGCTGGCATTTAGTAAGGTCTTGAAGTTTTTGACGTTAATGAATTTAATCATTTAGCACCATCTTGATCAGGTTTTTAATTTTATTATAGCGAATTATTACGTGAATTTTTTTCTGTGTAGAGTAAGTGATCGAATTAAAAAACTCGGTATTTTCTAGTAGGCTCGATAGTTCTTGGCGCAATTTGTTTTTTTTGTTAAGCAAGATTGTGAAGTCTGACTTTTTTATCTTAGCCAGCTCGACCATCAAAACCTCGAATAGTGTTGAGTTCTTTGAGCGCTTGCGAGAATTAGACTGATTGTCTTTTTCAAATCCAGTATTACCCAGCAATTGGTAGCAGCGCTCAATAGCAGTGGAGTATTGGCTCCTAAAGTTTTCACGGTATTGCTCGTCGCCCTTTTTTATGTCTTCCATGGCCTTGTCTAAAAACGAGGCTATTTCCTTTTTGTTTTGAGGGTCAAGATAGTCAAATCGATAAAATGCCCAGAAGCGCAACACCAATTCCTGATCTTTCATGCGCTTGGATAAATCGCCCAGCATGATTTTCGAGCACTCTAAATTCGCTAGCTTTTCTAGCAACTCACGATCCCTGGGTTTGGCGAGCGCATTGCGTATTTCTTGATTATTAAGTGTTAGGCCGCCGGTATTGATCCGACGAAATACAGAGTACTTAACGTCATCCGGTGTGCCCGGTTTAATCATGTAGACGGTTACTGGGCACTCCTCAATCCGGCGCTGATACTGACGATGCAGTTTATCAAAGGTCTTGCCGTTAAGTTCGGTTAAAAACTCAAGCCCGTTCAGGCGAAGTTTTTTATCCAAAACAAACTTTCGAATGGTTGATAGTCGCTGCAACCCATCGACTATCAGCCAGTTGTTTTCGTCAGATGCATCAAAGTAAAAAGCGGGCAACGGGAATCGTATAAGTATCGATTCGATTAACCGGCTCATCTTACGGTTATCCCATAGCTCAGCATGTCGTTGAAAATCGGTATTCATATCGATTTCATTATGCTGGATTCTTTTTATTAGCGCGTCCAGCGACTTTGGCTCTACCACAATATCGATATCTGTAGGGTTAAACGGATGCATTACCTCATCGAGAAGTTCCGGCTCCTCCTCTTCCTCTGAGCCAGGTGCAATCAACTCCTCGTCGATATCGGTTTCTACGTAATCAGTCATATTGCTTCCTTAAAATTATTGCTCGTTATCCATTAGATTTTTTCGCATCATGCCCTGCTGGATGCGGCGACCTTCGTCTACGGCGTCGCTGAATAACTCCTGCATGGGCCCATAATATGGCCGTAGCTAACTCGCGTATAGGATGGCGAGCCCCCATGTGGCTGTCATTACCTAGGTAGAATTGTTCCCGTGGCCGACGAGCGGCAGATCATGGCCGATCTCTGCCGATTCTGACCGGCTGCATTGGGTCGACTGCGGCCCCACGCGACAGGCAGCTAATGGCCGAGGGCAGCCCTTCGCCACCGGCCGCTCTGGGTCGATAGCTGCCGGCCGTGAATGACCACCTTCGCCCCATTGCTGCCATTCGCGAATGGTCAGCTTGCTGACCATAACGAAAAAACCCGCCAAAAGGCGGGTTTTTCGGGGGCTCCAGAGATTTTGAAAGCCTTCAATGGAACCTGAACTGGTGCCGGAGACAGGAATCGAACCTGCGACCTTCGCGTTACGAGTGCGCTGCTCTACCGACTGAGCTACACCGGCGTGGTTCAACGCTACCACTGCCGGATCGCTTACGCAATTCACTGTTTAATAACAGCTATTGCTCACTTCGCGGCGGCACTTTCGGCGGCCTTGCAACCAGCGGGAGCGAGGTCTTCGCTCAGGTCGCTAGTGCACGCCCACCCCGTGGCCGAGCGGGTCAGGCTCAGGGTTTTGCCTTGGGCAATGGCCGGGGCGTCGGCCAGGGTGCAGACGATGCTGCCAACGCCAGTAGCCGCTGTGCCGGTGGCGGTGATGGCGCAGTTGCTGGTGCTGGCCTGGCCGCCAAGGGCGGCGACGTCGGTAACGTCTTTGCCTTCGTTCAGGCGCAGGTCGAACGGGGTTTTCAGGGCGGATATTTCCACCAGCGCGGCGGTCGCTTTGGTTCGCACCTGGTGGTTGGTGTACAGGGGTAAGGCGATGGTCGCCAGGATGCCAATGATCGCAACCACGATCATCAGTTCAATCAAGGTAATGCCGCGTTGCCCTTTCATGGACGTTCTCCCTCGCAAAATCGGTTCGTGTCGGCAGCGCACCTGGTGTGGCTGCGAACAGGCGCGCCAGTAGGCCCGAATAGACACCTTTTGTCACCCTGCGCCTGTGATTCGGCTGTGCTCGCTCGACTACTCTAGTGAGCGGCGGGCACCTCTGCTCGCTGCACCGGCCACGAAGCTGTTTCGGGGTTTGTGCGGGCCACGCCACAAGGATGTCGCGATGACCGGAAAAACCTATTGCTACCGCTGGCAAGGCACCTCTGCACAAGGGGCGCTGGTGTCTGGCGAAAGCCGCGGGCGCAGCCCTGCCCTGCTGCGCGCGGAGTTACGCAAGCGCGGTATTCGCCCCGGCAGGATCGAGCGGGCACACGCCGGGCTCTGGCGCCGACAGAGTACGCTGGGCACTCGCGAGCTGAGCCAGTTCAGCCGCCAGTTGGCGAGTTTGATCTGCTCGGGCGTGGCGCTGGTGCAGGCACTTGAGGTGATTGCCCAGAGCAGCAGCAACCCGGCACTGATCAGCCTGCTCGGCGCGCTGAAAACCGATATCGGTGCGGGCTGCAATCTGGCAAATTCCCTGCGCCGGCATCCGCGCTATTTCGATGCGTTGTACTGCAACCTGATTGCTGCCGGTGAGCAGTCGGGCAGCTTGGAAACGGTGCTGGAGCAGGTCGCCAATCTGCAGGAGCAGCGCCAAGCCATGCGCGCTCGTTTGAAGAAGGCCATGACCTATCCACTGATTGTGCTGCTGACCGGTTTGGGCGTTTCCAGTTTGTTGCTGCTTGAGGTGGTGCCGCAGTTTCAGGCGATGTTCAGTGGCTTTGGCGCTGAGCTGCCGGCCTTTACGCGGCGGGTGATTGGTTTGTCCGATTGGTTGCGTCAGTACTTCGCTTGGATGCTGCTGCTTCTGCTCGGTGCTGGCTGGAGCCTGCGCCAGGCCTATCGACGTCAGCCGGCTTTTCGGTTGCGCTGTTTGGGCGTGGCGTTGAAGCTGCCGATTGTTGGCGACTTGCTGAGTAATGCCGCCCTCGCCCGCTTCGCCCGCACCTTGTCGACGTCGTTTGCAGCCGGGGTGCCGCTGGTGGAGGCGCTGGGACCGGTGGCCGGTGCCTGTGGCAATCCACTGTACGAACAAGCGGTGCTGCGCCTGCGCAAGGACCTCGCCAGCGGTCAGGCCTTGAGCCTGGCGATGGCCAGCAGCAATCTGTTTCCGCGGTTGATGCAACAGATGTGCGCCATTGGTGAGACAGGCGGTACGCTGGACGCTATGCTCGCCAGAGTCGCCAGCCATTATGAAAGCGCCGTCGAGCGCTTGCTGGACAACCTGGCCAGCCTGCTCGAACCTTTGATTGTGTTGATTCTCGGGCTGCTGGTAGGCAGCCTGGTGATCGCCATGTACCTGCCAATCTTTCAGCTGGGTAGTGTGATCTGAACATGGACCTGATGGATACGCTGGCCAGCCAGCCGTTGTTGTACTTGGGGTTCGCCTTGCTGCTGGGGCTGATCGTCGGCAGTTTTCTCAACGTGCTGGTGCATCGTTTGCCGATCATGCTGCAACGCCAGTGGCAGGTAGAAGCGCGGGAGGTGCTCGACCTGCCCGATGAAGCTGCGTCTGAACGTTACAACCTGTGCTTGCCCGCTTCACAGTGCCCGCAGTGCGGGCATCGTATTCGCCCCTGGGAAAACATTCCGGTCGTGAGTTATCTGCTGTTGCAGGGGCGCTGCTCCAGTTGCCGCAGTGCCATCAGCGTGCGCTATCCGTTGGTGGAGCTGGGCTGCGCAGCGTTGACGGTGTTTGTTGCCTGGCACCTGGGCGCCAGCAACAGTACCGTCGCTGTGCTGCTGTTCAGTTGGGGCCTGCTGGCGATGAGCCTGATCGACATCGAGCACCGACTATTACCCGATGTGCTGGTGCTGCCGCTGTTGTGGCTGGGGCTTCTCGTCAACGCCTTCGAGATGTTTGTACCGCTTGAAGATGCGGTGTGGGGCGCAGTTGTAGGGTATTTGAGCTTGTGGTCGGTGTTCTGGCTGTTCAAGCTCATTACCGGCAAAGAGGGCATGGGCTACGGCGACTTCAAGTTGCTGGCACTGATCGGCGCCTGGGGTGGCTGGCAGGTTCTGCCGCTGACGCTGTTGTCGTCGTCGGTGCTGGGCGCGGTGATCGGGCTGATTATGCTGCGGGTTAAAGGCCTCAAGGCCAGTACGCCAATCCCCTTTGGTCCTTATCTGGCCATCTCGGGCTGGATCGCTCTGCTCTGGGGTGGTCAAATAACCACTTCTTACCTGAAATTCTCTGGATTGTGATGACCACCGCTGCTTTCACTCCCTGGATTCTCGGCCTCACCGGCGGCATCGGCAGTGGCAAAAGCGCTGCGGCGCAACGCTTTGTCGAACTGGGTGTGCACCTGGTCGATGCCGATCAGGCCGCGCGCTGGGTGGTCGAACCCGGGCGCCCGGCCCTGACCAGTATCATTGAGCGCTTTGGCGCCGGGGTACTGCAGGAGGACGGGCAACTGAACCGTGCGGCGCTGCGTGAGCTGATCTTTGCCGACCCAGAGCAACGGCGTTGGCTGGAGGCACTGCTGCACCCGCTGATCGGTCAGGAGATTTTCAGCTACCTGGCCAAGGCGGAGTCACCGTATGCGGTGTTCGTTTCGCCGCTGATGGTCGAATCCGGCCAGTTTCAGCGCACCCAACGCCTGCTGGTGATCGACGCCCCGACCGAGCTGCAAGTACAGCGCACGCTGCTGCGCGACCAGACCAGCCCGGAACAGGTCCAGGCCATCCTCAAGGCCCAGACCAGCCGCGAAGAGCGCCTGCGCCATGCCCATGATGTGCTGGTCAATGACCGCGACCTGAGCTGGCTGCATTCGGAGGTCGACCGCCTGCACCACTTTTACCTGACTTTGCGAGGAGGCCAAGCATGAGCCAACCCATGACCGTAGAATGCCCGACCTGTGGCGCCCCTGTTGAATGGAACGAAGCCAGCGCGTTTCGGCCGTTCTGCTCCGACCGCTGCAAGTTGATCGACCTGGGTGCCTGGGCTGCGGAAGAGCACAAGATTCCGGTAGCACCGGATGCTGAAGACGATCTGTTTTCCGGCGAGCTCGATCCACGCGCCCACCATTGATCCTCAGCGCCCGGAGTCGTCATCCTTCCACGGTGCCTGCAAATAGCGGGTGCGGTTGAAGGTTTCCAGCCACTCCGGGCAGAACACCACCAGGGCACTGACCACCATGCCGTTGATGAAGGCTTCGGGGAAGATGATCAGCCACAGGTAGCCGATGAAGTCTTCGATCCACTCCGGCATCACGAACAGCCCGTCGTACCACAACAAGCCCAGGCCGATCAGCAGGCACAGCAGTGCCGCCAAGGCTGCGGCAAAAAATCCCGAACAGAAGATATAAACGAAGAGGTTTTTCGGCTGCGCGCGCTCGACGAGAATGGCGCAGGCTTCGGTGACCAGCACCGGCAGGCCGATGAACAACAGGCCGTTGACGCCCATGGCCGCCAGGTCCTGGCGCCCCATCAATATGAGCCCGATCTGGGCCAGTAAACCGCCAACAATCGCCAGCGGCCAATCCAGCAGCAAGGTCACCGCGGTCATACCGATGAAGTGATACGACACGCCGTTGTCGAAGTCGCGCCTGACCAGCCACAAGGCAAACAACGCGAACACCGTGCCGAACAGCAGGTGCTGGCGGCGACTGTCGGTGAACAGTTCAACCCAGCGCGTACGCGCCACCGCCCATACCAGCAGCACGACATAACCGACCCAGCCCAGGGTCAGGCTGTGGTCAGACAGCACTTGAGCATCAATCACGGCAGCGGGGCCCTTTGGCAAAGACTGTGCTGGCAGTCTACACCGCGAAACAGCGAGCAAGCGGACATGGCTGTTTGCCTTCACTGTATTGAGCTTCAACTATGCTCAATAACAAGCGACCCTGGCGCGGGCCACTGAATAAGCAGTCGTGGGTAGTCCTGGCGCTCCTTGAGAGGAGTTGGTCATGCCCACGCCTGCCCCCAAACACCTTGTACTGTTCTCAGACGGCACCGGCAATAGTGCCGGGAAGCTGTTCAAGACCAATGTCTGGCGGCTTTATCAGGCCGTAGACCTTTGCGATCCCGCCACCCCGGAACAACCCAGACAGTTCGCCTTCTACGACGACGGTGTCGGCACTTCGACATTTAAGCCGCTGGCGTTACTCGGTGGCGGGTTTGGCGTGGGTCTGGCACGTAACGTGGTGGACCTGTACCTGTTCCTTTGCCGCATGTACACGCCAGGCGACAAGATTTATGTGTTTGGCTTCAGCCGCGGGGCTTTTACCGCAAGGGTACTGGTTGGCCTGGTGATGACCCAAGGGCTGCTGCGCTACACGGGTAGCGAACGTGACCTTGAGCGCTTGGCCTGGGACGCCTACCGGGCTTTTCGGCGCGACCGGTTCCCCAGTCATTGGGGCATCAAGTTGCTCCGGAACCTACGCGACGGCATCCTCAGTGCCAAGAACCGGCTTTACCGCAACACCCCCTACCATGAAGCAGAGCGCATTGGTCGCCCAGACGCTACCCCCTCCCTGGAGATCGAATTTCTTGGCCTGTGGGATACCGTAGATGCCTACGGGTTACCGGTAGACCAACTCACACGGGCCATCGATCGCTTCATCTGGCCGCTGACCATGCGTGACTACAACCTCAGCCCCCGGGTTCGGCATGCGCGCCACGCGCTAGCGCTGGACGATGAACGCAACGCCTTCCACCCACGCTTGTGGAACGAAGCACCCGACCCGAAAATTCCCGAGCAAGGGGTGAAAAATGCCAACCGGCGCAGTCGCCACATTGATGGGGAACGCATCAGCCAGGTGTGGTTTTGCGGCATGCACGCTAACGTTGGCGGTGGCTATGCCGATGACAGCCTGTCCTACGTACCACTGCAGTGGATCATGAGTGAAGCCCACAAGCATGGTCTGCGCCTGGAGCCTACGATCTGGAGCGAACTGATTGCTTTGTCGGACGAAAACGGCAAGCTCTACGACTCGCGCCACGGCATAGCGAGCTATTACTGCTACAACCCGCGGCGAATCGACCGCCTCAATCGCACCGAGCAGGTCAGGGTCCCCAGAACCAAGGTGCATGAAAGCGTGTTGCGCCGAATCAAAGTCGATCCGGACGGCTATGCGCCGATCAGTCTGCCGCCAAATTTTTGCGTGGTGCGCTTCGATGGCAGTATCGTCAACATTGAGCACTACCTGACGCTGATTAACATCAAACACGGCGGTACTGATGCCGCGACTGCCCCCAAACGATGGATGAAGGGTTTCAGGGCCGCGCGCGAAGATGTCTATAACACCGTTTGGCGACGGCGCGTGGCGTACTTCCTGACGCTGTTCGTGTCACTGACACTGGCGGCAATGCCGCTGTATGCCCCCGCACGAGCAAGCTGCCAGGAGACGTTGTGCATGTTCAGCAAGCCAGTTGGCTGGTTGAACTATGTGTTGCCTTCATTGGCCAGCCCCTGGACCGCCTCCTTCGCCACCAACCCAATTTTTTTCCTGCCATTGATCGCGTTCCTGTTCGCGGTTATGGCCTGGGGCAAACGGCTGGACACAACCATCAGGGACAAGATGCGCCGCGTCTGGTATGGCATAGCGCCGCTGAGGCCAACATCGGTCGGGTCGATACCTCAGCCACGCAAACCCACGCTGCAGGACAGGGCTATCCAGGGCTTACGCACCCACGGTGCGTACAAGGCATTCATGTACCTGCTCGGTTACCGATTGCTGCCAGTGATGTTTGTCTTGGCAATACTGATTGGCGCTTTGATATTGATCAGCCAACCCCTGTTTACCTGGGCCGAGGCTTCCGGAGCTTTGTGCCAGGCACACGAAAAAAGGGCCGAAAACAAGGCGAGTTTTTGGTTTGATACGCGCAGTCTATGTACCGATTCCGGGCTCAAGGTTCATCAAGGACGGACCTATCAGGTAACACTGCAGGTACCAGATCAGTGGCACTGGAGCGATCGCGACATTCCGACCAATCCGGCTGGTTTCGAATGCCCGCTGAAGTTTCCAAAATCGTTAATGATGACCGTCGCCACACCTGCACGCCGCCACCTGAACGCTCGCTGGTTCCAGACCATGGTGCGTATTGGCAGTAATGGCAATGATGTACACGCACTGCCTGTCCACTCGAGCACTTCATTGCCCTCAGATTACTGTATCTCCATTCAAAACACCCCGGATTGGCCTAACGGCTGGCGTTGTCCTCCTGAGGGGGCTCCCGTCGACAGTGGCCGAATATTTACCGCTTCATTCACCGCCCACGCTGACGGCCCATTGTTTTTCTACGTCAACGACGGGGTGGGGTGGCCCTTCTTTACCGACGCTTTCTATCGCAACAACAAGGGATGCGCGCGCATCACGGTTGAACAGTCATCTAATTAACGCCGATGCCCTACTCAGTCGCCGCTCAAAATCAGGAGCATTAACCGATGAGCGATCTTCCCGCCATTCTCAAAGAGGTACTCGACAGCTCTACAGTGATTTCCGGCTGGGCAGTGGCAATAGGTGGCGCAACAGCGGCCATGATCATCGGTACGTCACACAACCGACCTGACAGTTGGACGCTGCGCCTGCTTTACCTGTTATTCCTGCCCGGCTGGGCAGGTCTTGCCTACTCCATTTTCCTGGGCAACCAACTGGTCGGCAGATACCTCGCGACACGCTTTAATCCCAGCTCGATCAATGCCATTTCGGAGAAGATCAATAATCTATACGCCGATCAACGCTTTTATTTGCTCTGCTCATTGGCTTTTTTCGGTGCCTGGCTGATCGGCTACACCCTGGCCTGGATATTTCTCAAACAGCTACGCGCAGGAGACAAGCAATGAAAGCACTGCCTTGGACAACCCTTGGTTTCGTTATTTTCTCTACCCTGGCGCAGGCGGATTGCGATTGCCTATCCTATCCCTTCGAGCCGGCCCCGCCCTGTTTTATGCAGTGCTCCAAGAGTGTCGTGGAGAGCGATGGCAAGGATCTCGACAAGATCCGCAACTTGCCTTCCAACATCCGTAGCGATTTGCAGCGTCTGGTCGAGAAAAAGCAAAACGCCCAATCGATCAACTATGAATCGATCACCAATGCTTACAGTCTGGACAAGGCAGCTACCATGGCGCCCCGGCAAGACAGTTTGAGAACTCAGCCACGAACGTTCCGAACCTTGGATAATCAACAACTGCAGCAGCGCCAAAGCGTCCCGATGCATGAATGAACGACTTTATTCATGAAGCCACAATTGAACGCTAAGCTTGTCCCCATGGACGACTCAGACTACTTGCGCCTGCTCACTATTCAGGCCGAACAAGCCAATGCGTTTCTTTCCAATGCCCGTAAATGGGAACGCGAGCGTTGGGTCTGCCAGCGCCTGCTGCAAGGCTTGAACATTCCTTACCGCAGCGAAGACTTCAGCCCCGCCGGCCAGGAGCCGCCTGATGTGTTGTTTCGCGATGCCTCGTTCGAGGTGTTTTTCGTCCTCGACGAAGGCCGCCGATTGAATGACGAATGGCGTGAAGAACTGCAACGCCGGCGCAGCGCCTTTTCCCTGAGCCAGCTGGTGCGGCGCGAAGCCAGGCCACGGCGAATCAGTGCCCAGGAGCTGCTGCAACGCCTGGCGCCGACCTTGCGCAAAAAATCCCACAACTACCAGGAGCGCGGGCTGGATCTGAGCGAACTGGACATCATCGCCTTTGCCAGCCTCAAGCGCGAAGTGCTCGACCTCAACAGCCACTTCCCGCCGCCCACCGAATACCTGCGCCAGGGCTGGCGCTCGCTGTCACTGGTCGGGCCGACCTTCGCCCGGGTGCTGTTCGCCCACCCGGATGCGCCGGATTTTCTGCGCGGCAACCTGGGGCGCAGCATTGTCTTCGACGTGGGTATCAGCCTCTGAGCTGGCCCCCTGCCAACGCGTAATGGCATAAATTCGGCGGCGGTGATACAAAGCGCAATCATTCGTCATCAAGACTGCGCTGTGACTGCACACTGAGCCCTGGGCAAACGACTACAGTGAACCGTGTAGCTTCTTTTCAGTCACAAGCGTCTACCTGACGAGGCCCTCATGACCAGCCGCCTGAATCCCGAAGACCAACGTCGTGTCGATCAATACCTGCAAGCCCCCCAGCATCAAGTCGAGCGCAAGCCTTTCCGGCCGTGGCTGCTCCTTTGCATGGTGGTGCTGGTGACGATTGGCCTGGGCGTGTTGAGCCGCCTCTTGAGTAACCTGGTGCTATGAGCTGCCTTGCGCTCGCCCAAACTGCCCGCCCTGTGCGGCCGCCCACTCGAGACCCGAATTCCGTAAACCTTATGAGATATCTCCATGACTCACCGTATTGTGATTGTCGGCGGCGGCGCCGGCGGCCTGGAACTGGCGACCCGCCTGGGTAAAACCCTGGGCAAGAAGGGCAGCGCCAGCATCACCTTGGTCGACGCCAACCTGACGCACATCTGGAAGCCGTTGCTGCACGAAGTTGCCGCCGGCTCGCTGAACTCCTCGGAAGACGAACTGAACTACGTGGCTCAGGCCAAGTGGAATCATTTCCAGTTCCAGCTCGGGCGCATGAGTGGTCTGGACCGCGAAGGCAAGCAGATCCAACTGGCCGCGACCCTCGACGAAGAGGGCCGTGAGCTGCTGCCTGCACGTACCCTGGCGTATGACACCCTGGTGATCGCGGTCGGCAGCAACACCAATGACTTCGGCACCCTGGGCGCGGCGCAAAACTGCCTGTTCCTGGATACCCGCAAGCAGGCTGAGCGCTTCCATCAACAGCTGCTCAACCACTACCTGCGCGCCCATGCGGGTGATCAAGCCAATGAAACTATTAGCGTGGCGATTGTCGGTGCCGGCGCCACCGGAGTTGAGTTGGCCGCCGAGCTGCATCACGCCGCACACGAGCTGGCGGCCTATGGCCTGGATCGCATCCAGCCCAAGGACATGCACATTACTTTGATCGAAGCGGGCCCGCGGGTGCTGCCGGCGCTACCTGAGCGGATCAGCGTGCCAGTGCACCAGACTCTGGAGAAACTGGGGGTCACGGTGATGACCAACGCCTCGGTTAGCGAAGTTACGGCCACCGAGCTTAAAACCAGCAATGGGGAGGTAATTGCGGCGAGTCTCAAGGTCTGGGCAGCAGGTATTCGTGCACCAGGCTTCCTCAAGGACATCGACGGCCTGGAGACCAACCGGATCAACCAACTGGTGGTGCGCCCTACCCTGCAGACTACTTTGGACGACGATATTTTCGCCTTTGGTGATTGCGCGGCATGTCCGCAACCGGGCAGCGACCGCAACGTACCACCGCGGGCCCAGGCAGCTCACCAGCAGGCGTCGATGCTGGCCAAATCGTTGAAAGCTCGTTTGGAAGGCAAGCCGTTGCCGACCTATACCTACCGTGACTATGGCTCACTGGTGTCGCTGTCTAGTTTCTCGGCGGTGGGTAACCTGATGGGTAACCTGACCGGCAGCGTGATGCTGGAAGGTTGGTTGGCGCGGATGTTCTATGTGTCGCTGTACCGCATGCACCAGATGGCGCTGTATGGCACCTTCCGCACCTTGATGCTGATGCTGGGCAGCCGGATTGGCCGCGGCACCGAACCACGCCTGAAGCTGCACTAAACTCGATTAACTGGCCGCTAACGCTCCACCACTTGGTGGGGCGTTACGATATCAATTCTGACGTCCGCATCAGCCATTTCGGCAACAACGGAAGACAGCTGGTCAATAGGCACCACCACTTCGACCGTTTGCCCGGCAACCGACAGGCTTCCCGGCACCAGCTCCGCGCCATGAGAGGCCAATTGCTGCTCTATTCCACATTCCCAGTCGAGCAAGGCCGAGCGCCATTTATCCCGGGTATAACCCTGCGCAGACAGGCGACATTGCGCCGTCACGCGCACAGCCTCGACTCCAGCAGAGGTTTGCTCGGTCAAACCCAGTTGGCGCAGTTTTTCAATTTCTCTTGTCTCGACCATTGCGATCCACCACTCAGTCCTGTGATCACTACACAGGACAATAGCACCTATCCCACCTAGCTTAACGTGACCCGACCAACGCCTACGACGTTTACCGGCAAGCCCATTGCCATTGTGGCGTCCAGGATCGCCTTGCGCATTGCCGACACCGTTACGCTCTGGTTCTGACTGCGACGTTGCTGCAGCAACAAAGCCGCCACCCCAGCGACGATAGGCGTCGCCATTGAAGTACCACTCTTTCTGCCAAACAGATCAGCGCGCATTGGCGTGGGCGCCAGGCTACCGTCTGCTTGCCTTGGCACGGGTGTCGTGGACATGATGTTGATACCCGGCGCGACCAAATCTGGCTTTTCTGTGCCATAGGCAGAAGGGCCTCGGCTGGAGAATTCTGCAGGCAAAAAGGTTCTCTTGGAGATTGCGCCTACGGTGATGGCGCCCCTGGATTGGCCTGGGCAGCCCAGCTCGGTATCAATCAGGTGACCATAACCCATACGCCGCAGGGCTTCAGCACGAGTGTGCTCGTTACCCGCTGCCACGCAGACAATGGCGCCAAAGGTGCTGGCGTTGTCTACGGCGGTGCACAAGGGGCAACGCCCATCTGGACAGGCCCAGCCATGCCCACCATCCGACCAGGCCGGTAGATGATTGAAGCCAAGGCTCATGGAAATGATGTCTGCCTTCAGATCAAGCGCAGCATCTATGCCTTGGACGATGGAGGTATGTCGGCCACTGCCGTCATGACGAAGCACCTTGATGTTCAACAGGTCGACGTCCGGTGCTACACCTCGATAGAGGGTGTCTCGCGAGGCAATGCTGCCGGCACAGTGAGTACCGTGAGAGCCGGGAATGAGAAAATCTTCACCGCAAGTCGAGACAGAACTGGCAACGTTTAGGAAGGGGTGGTTAATGTCGATACCTGAATCCAGTACCGCAACCCTTACGCCCGTCCCTGTCAATTGGCCGTGTTGATTGCGATATCCATCCAGGCCAATGTCGATACAGGCATCATCCATCAATGTGGGATTAACGATGGGGTCGAGCTCTATCAAGCCGATTTCGTTGAGCTGCGCCATGCCTTCAACTTGCTCAGGCCGGAACGCCCCCGCGATGGACCCCGCCAGATACAGCGGCGTAGCCTGCCCACCACTCAAAACCTGGTTGACCACAGAAACTTCCTGGTCAAATCGCTGCTTGTACTCCTCCCACCCTTCACCATGGCGCGGGCGCTTGGTCGTTAATTTCACTACCAGGGGTATTCTGTCCGGGCTTTCGCCACTTCCCACATGAGCAGCTATCGACCATAGCGCCTGGCCTTGCAGTTCAGCGGAAGGGCTATCGAGACGATTCAATACGTTGCGTAGCAAGGGGCCGATCTTGGTCATGGCGAGCATCCTGATGTGAGTGCAATCGGGATGCTGAGACCCCACAGGCCCCCACAAAGCGCATCCATACTCGAGCAAGCAAAGACCAGCACCCTGCTTTTAGCAAGCGTATGCAACGAGCTATCTGAGTACCCGATAAGTGCTCTGCACAAAGCCATTTTCAAACGTGGTACTGCGCATGTGCTGCAGCAACACATCTTTGCCCAAGGTGCCGAACAGGGGAATGCCGCTGCCCAGCAACACCGGGATCCGGGTGATGGTCAGCTCATCCACGCACCCTTCTCGCAAGAAACTCTGTACGACCTGGCCGCCATCGAGGTACAGGCTCTTGGCGCCGCTTTCCTGCAAGTAGTCGAGCAGTTCGGCCAGGGGCCCCGGATGCACTTCGACGTGCGGCCCTGCGTGTGCTTGTTGCAAGGTGCTACTCAATACCACCACCCGTTTGTGCGGATAGGGCCATTCACCAAAGGTCAGGACTTTTTCGAAGGTATTGCGACCCATGACCAGCGTGTCAATGCTCGCCATGTAGGCGGCGTAGCCGTGGTCATCGCTGGAGGTGGTGGCCACCATCAACCAGTCCAGTTCACCGCTTTCACGGGCGATGAAGCCATCAAGGCTAGTGGCGATGTAAACGGAGGCTTTGAGGGTCATGGCGGGCAGCTCCCTTGCAGGTCATTGCCCGATAGTAGCAGGCAAATCTTCAGGGCTGCAGAAACGAAAAAAGGGCACCCTTTGCAAGGTGCCCTTTTCTCTGAATATGGTCGGGGTAAGGGGATTCGAACTCCTGACATCCTGCTCCCAAAGCAGGCGCGCTACCGGACTGCGCTATACCCCGGTAAAAAAAAGGCACCAATTAAGGCGCCTTTTTTACGGCTGGACGCTAATGGCGTTCCAACCTTTTAAGATCCAAATCCAGCGAACCGGACTCGAAAATGGTGGGTCGTGTAGGATTCGAACCTACGACCAATTGGTTAAAAGCCAACTGCTCTACCAACTGAGCTAACGACCCAAAAATGGTCGGGGTAAGGGGATTCGAACTCCTGACATCCTGCTCCCAAAGCAGGCGCGCTACCGGACTGCGCTATACCCCGGTTTGAAATTTGGCTCCGCGACCAGGACTCGAACCTGGGACCCAATGATTAACAGTCATTTGCTCTACCGACTGAGCTATCGCGGAACTATCAATTTCAATTACTGCAATTTCGAAAACTGTATCACTACCGCTTCGAACTCTTCGACCTTGTGCATCGCTGCGTTCATGTCTCTGAGGCGCGCTATTCTACAACCTTCAAAACCCTTGTCAACCCCTAATTTGCATTCAACTTACTGATTTGCAACTTTTTTTCAGATCGCCAATTTTGCCGGAAACCTGCGGGGTGACATACAGCGGGGCGCACTTTACAAGCACTCGAGAAAAAATGCAAAGAAAAAAGGCCTCGAATTTCGAGGCCTTAGCGTAACCCACCGAAAAATCAGGCGAAGACGATTTCCTCGCCCTCGACCGTGGCAGTAATCCCGGTGCCCGGCAGGAACTTGCCGGCCAGAATCAACTGCGCCAACGGGTTCTCGATCCAACGCTGGATGGCCCGCTTCAGCGGCCGTGCACCATAGACCGGGTCGTAGCCGACAGCGATCAGTTTATCCAGCGCTTCGTCACTCAGTTCCAGGTTCAGGTCGCGCTCAGCCAGACGGCTGCGCAGACGGCCCAACTGGATCTGGGTGATACCCGCGATCTGATCGCGGCCCAGAGGCTCGAACACCACCACTTCGTCGATCCGGTTGACGAACTCAGGGCGAAAGTGCGAACCCACCGCGTCCATCACCGCAGCACGTTGTGCTTCTCGATCACCGACCAGCTCCTGGATCTGCGCCGAGCCCAGGTTGGAGGTCATGACAATCACGGTGTTACGGAAGTCCACCGTACGCCCGTGGCTATCCGTCAGGCGACCGTCTTCAAGCACCTGCAGCAACACGTTGAACACATCCGGATGCGCCTTCTCGACTTCGTCGAGCAGTACCACCGCGTAAGGCTTGCGCCGTACCGCTTCGGTCAGGTAACCGCCCTCTTCGTAACCGACATAGCCGGGTGGTGCACCGATCAGCCGCGCCACGGAATGCTTCTCCATGAACTCGGACATGTCGATCCGTACCATCGCCTCTTCGGTGTCAAAGAGGAATTCGGCCAGTGCCTTACACAGCTCGGTCTTACCTACACCGGTCGGGCCGAGGAAGAGGAACGAGCCGCTTGGCCGGTTCGGGTCAGACAGCCCTGCGCGGGAGCGACGCACGGCGTTGGAGACGGCCACCACAGCCTCTTCCTGACCGATCACCCGCTCATGCAGCAGGCTTTCCATCTTCAGCAGCTTGTCCCGCTCGCCTTCGAGCATTTTGGATACCGGAATACCGGTCCATTTGGACACTACTTCAGCGATTTCTTCCTCGGTTACCTTGTTACGCAGCAACTGGTTTTCAGCCTTGCCGTGCTGGTCGACCATCTGCAGGCTGCGCTCCAGGTCCGGGATTACCCCGTACTGCAGCTCGGCCATGCGACTGAGGTCGCCCTTGCGGCGTGCGGCTTCCAGCTCCTGACGCGACTGTTCGATTTTCTGCTGAATCTGCGCAGAACCCTGCACCTCGGCTTTTTCCGAGGTCCAGATTTCTTCCAGATCGGCGTACTCACGCTCCAGTCGGGCGATCTCTTCCGTCAGTTTTTCCAGACGCTTGAGCGCCGCTTCGTCTTCTTCTTTCTTCAGCGCCTGGGATTCAACCTTCAGTTGAATCAGGCGGCGCTCCAGGCGATCGAGCACTTCGGGCTTGGAGTCGATCTCCATACGAATGCGGCTAGCCGCTTCGTCCACCAGGTCGATGGCCTTGTCCGGCAGTTGCCGATCAGTGATGTAGCGATGGCTGAGCTTGGCCGCGGCAATGATCGCGCCGTCGGTGATCGCCACCTTGTGGTGAACCTCGTAACGCTCTTTGAGACCACGCAGGATAGCGATGGTGTCTTCTTCGCTCGGCTCTTCTACCAGCACTTTCTGGAAGCGCCGCTCAAGGGCTGCGTCTTTCTCGATGTACTGACGGTATTCGTTCAGGGTCGTGGCACCGACGCAGTGCAGCTCGCCCCGCGCCAAGGCGGGCTTGAGCATGTTGCCAGCGTCCATGGAGCCTTCGCCCTTACCGGCACCAACCATGGTGTGCAGTTCGTCGATGAACAGAATGATCTGCCCTTCTTGTTTGGACAGCTCATTGAGCAGGCCTTTGAGGCGCTCTTCGAACTCACCGCGAAACTTCGCACCGGCAATCAGCGCGCCCATGTCCAGCGACAGCAGACGCTTGCCTTTGAGGCCGTCTGGCACTTCGCCGTTGATGATGCGCTGGGCCAGGCCTTCGGCGATGGCGGTTTTACCCACACCAGGCTCACCGATCAGCACCGGGTTGTTCTTGGTCCGGCGTTGCAACACTTGAATGGTGCGGCGGATTTCGTCGTCACGGCCGATTACCGGGTCAAGCTTGCCGTCTTCGGCGCGCTTGGTCAGGTCGACGGTGTACTTGTCCAGCGCCTGACGCGACTCTTCGGCGTTGGGGTCATTGACCGCCTCGCCGCCACGCAGGTTGCTGATGGCGTTTTCCAGGGCTTTTTTAGTCACGCCCTGGCCGAGCAGCAACTTGCCGAGCTTGCTGTTCTCGTCCATGGCTGCGAGCAGCACCAGTTCACTGGAGATGAACTGGTCACCCTTCTGCTGAGCCAGGCGATCGGCCTGGTTGAGCAGACGCGCCAAGTCCTGCGACATATTCACGTCGCCGGTCGGGTTCTGAATTTTTGGCAGTTGGTCGAGCTCTTTGCTCAACGCCTTGCGCAGGCTGTTGACGTCAAAGCCCACCTGCATCAGCAGCGGTTTGATCGAACCACCTTGCTGATCGATCAACGCTTGCAACAGGTGCGCAGGCTCGATGGCGGGATGGTCCATACCAACGGCCAGGGATTGGGAGTCGGATAACGCCAGCTGTAATTTGCTGGTCAAACGGTCTATTCGCATAAGTTACCTTCCTTTTATGGGCAGGCCGGAGCGATGGACACACCTGATGAAGATAAACCTGCCAGAGATACCCCATTAGATGAGGGTGATTCTGGAGGTTTCAAGCTTAGCGGGGTTGATTCAGATCAGCGCGGATCAAGCCAGACCAGCGATGCGAAGCGCCCACCTTGCGGCGTTCGCCGATAAGAATAGAAGCGTGGATCGCTGACGGTGCAAAAACCACCACCGTATACAGCCGTTACACCACGGGCAGCCAGACGCAGGCGCGCCAGCTTATAGATGTCGGCCATCAATTTACCGGGGCCGGCGCCGGGCACAAAGGCCTGGGCAGTTTCCGGATGAACGGTCGTGAAGGCATCGCGCACTTCCAGACCCACTTCAAAGGCTTGCGGGCCAATCGCCGGGCCCAGCCACACCAATACCGCTTCCGGCGCCAGCGCCAGACGGTCGAGAGTAGCCTCGATCACGCCATTGGCCAGTCCGCGCCAACCCGCATGGGCCGCGGCGACGCGAGTACCGGCACGGTCGCAGAACAGCAGCGGCAGGCAATCGGCGGTCATTGCCGTGCAGGCGATTCCGGGCGTGGCCGTCCAGCTGGCGTCGGCTTCGGCGATCACGCTTGGGTCGGCGTCCGCTACCACCACGCCGTGCACCTGCTTGAGCCAGGCTGGCTGGATGCCGAACTGGGTGCTCAGACGGCGGCGGTTTTCGGCCACCGCAGCAGGCTCATCGCCGACATGATCACCGAGGTTGAAGCTTTCGTAAGGCGGCAGGCTAACCCCACCCGAACGCGTGGTGACGCACGCACGAACCCCAGCTGGCGCAGGCCAGTCCGGGATCAGCAAGGCGTGCATCAGCTCACTCATCCAACAAACGCCTCACGGTCCTGCTTGAGCAGCGACAGCAGCCAGACGAAGTCGTCCGGCAGCGCCGACTCCCAGCCCATACGCTCGCCCGTCACCGGGTGATCCAGCTCCAGGAAGCGCGCATGCAGGGCCTGGCGCGGGAAAGTCTTAAGGGCGTCAACCATGGTCAGGCTGGCCGCTGGCGGAATGCGGAAGCGACCGCCATAGACCGGATCGCCGACCAACGGGAAGTTAACGTGGGCCATGTGCACACGGATCTGGTGGGTACGGCCGGTTTCCAGCTTGACCCGCACATGGGTGTGCGAGCGGAAGCGCTCCAGCACACGGTAGTGGCTGACCGCCGGCTTGCCGCCTTCGGTTACCGCCATGCGCTGGCGCTGACCACCGTGACGACCGATCGGCGCATTGATCTTGCCGCCAGCGGTCACCACACCAATCACGATGCATTCATAGATGCGGCTGACACTGCGGCTTTGCAACTGGGCAACCAGTTGGGTCTGCGCCTGAATCGTCTTGGCCACCACCATCAGACCGGTGGTGTCCTTGTCCAGGCGATGGACGATGCCAGCACGCGGGACATTGATGATGTCCGGCACGTGGTGCAGCAGCGCATTGAGCAGGGTGCCATCGGCATGGCCAGCAGCCGGGTGGACCACCAGCCCGGCGGGCTTGTTGATCACCAGGATGTGGTCGTCTTCATAGACGATATCCAGCTCGATGTCCTGGGCCACCCACTCGCCCTGGGCTTCCTGCTCGGCGTCGAGCGCCAGCAGCGCACCGCCGTGGACGATATCGCGCGGACGCAGGACAGCGCCATCCACCGTCAGGCGCCCCTCCTTGATCCAGGTGGACAGGCGCGAGCGCGAGTGCTCAGCGAACAATTGGGCGGCGATTTGGTCGAGGCGTTGCCCGCCCAATTCGGACGGCACCTCTGCGCGAAGTTGAATGATCTCGGACATGCTCGAATCAGCGGGCGGCACAGCCTTTGGTTTCGACTGCACGCTTGTGGTTAAATACGACGTCTTTTGCCCCGGGTATTGCATCGGGGTGCTCATCATAACAGGACGGCCACGCCCAAGACAGCGGCCGTCATAGGGACGCAAGCCGCCATGCAAGTGAAACACCTGCTGCTGATCGCCATCCTCGGACTGACCGCTGCTTGTTCTTCGAAGGAAGTCGTCGACGAAAACCTGAGCGAAGCCGAGCTGTACCAGCAGGCGCAGGCCGATCTGGACAACCACAGCTACACCAGCGCCACGAGCAAGCTGAAGGCTCTGGAATCGCGCTATCCGTTCGGCCGCTATGCCGATCAGGCGCAGCTCGAGCTGATCTACGCGAACTACAAGAACGCCGAACCCGAAGCCGCCAAGTCGGCCGCCGAGCGTTTCATTCGCTTGCATCCTCAGCATCCGAACGTCGACTACGCCTACTACCTCAAGGGCCTGACGTCTTTCGACCAAGACCGTGGCCTGCTGGCGCGCTTCCTGCCACTGGACATGACCAAGCGTGACCCGGGCGCTGCCCGCGACTCCTACAACGAGTTCGCCCAGCTGACCAGCCGCTTCCCTAACAGCCGCTACTCGCCAGACGCCAAGCAGCGCATGATTTACCTGCGCAACCTGCTGGCGGCTTACGAAATCCACGTCGCCGACTACTACCTGACCCGTCAGGCTTATGTAGCCGCCGCCAACCGTGGCCGCTATGTCGTAGAGAACTTCCAGGAAACCCCAGCGGTCGGCGACGGCCTGGCGGTGATGACCGAAGCCTATATGCGTCTGCATCTGGACGAACTGGCGGCCACCAGCCTGGAAACCCTCAAGCTCAACTACCCGGACCACCCAAGCCTGGTCGATGGTCAGTTCGTGCCTAAGCAGGACGAAGCCGACAACCGCTCGTGGCTGTCCAAGGCCACTCTGGGCCTGATCGAGAGCGATGCGCCGCTGCCGCCGGGCGAAACCCGCGCCAACCAGGACGTGATCCGCCAGTACGAAGACGCCAAGGAAGCGATTCCAGAAGAACTGCAGCCAAAAGATGGCGACGCGGTTGAGGAAGAAGAGCACGAAGCGGAAGGCAACAACGACGACCGCTCCTGGTTCAGCTACATGACCTTTGGCGTGTTCGACTGATCGATCATGCAACAGATAAAGGGAGGCCAAGGCCTCCCTTTTTTCTTGCCCGAGCCCTAGACTGAAGGCTCTTCACTGACAAAGCTGGACACCATGGTTCGCCTACTTTTCTGGATTGCCCTGATTGCCGCTGCTTTCTGGCTGTGGCGCAAGTTCAAGGCCAGCAACGCTGCTGCGCCCGACAACGGTCTTGAAGACCCGTTGAAGATGGTGCGCTGCGCCCATTGTGGCGTGCACCTGCCCAATGACCGTGCCCTGCGTTTGGGCGCGCAGTGGTACTGCAGCCAGGCGCATTTGGAACAAGGGCCGGGTTCGCAGCGCTAGACAGCGTTGGGATTGCTTTTGTGGGAGCTGGCTTTGCCAGCGATGTTGACGCCGCGCAACCGCTGACATTGCGCCGTTGCTATCGCCGGCAAGGCCGGCTCCTACTGAGTTATGTTGTATACCTGTCAGCGACCTCCTCGCACTATTTGCGACACCTTCCCCGCCCTACCTGTTGACCTGAACGGTCAAAGGTCATTAAGTACTATTTATCCGCATAAATATGAAAAATGACCTCCATGCTCAAACGCCCGCTCAAGCGCAAACGTCAGAAGCTCTCGGACATGATTGTCGAGTCGGTCAAACGCTCGATTGTCATCGATGCCCTGCGCCCCGGTGACCGGCTACCCACCGAGCGCGAGCTGATGGAGAGTTTTGAATGCTCCAAGGGCACCGCCCGCGAAGCACTCAAGGCGCTGGAAGTTGAAGGTCTGGTCAATAGCCGTACCGGTCCCAACGGCGGTGCCTACCTCAATGAAGCCGGCACTGAACCTGCCAGCCGCGCCCTGCGCAATTACCTGCACTTTCAGCAACTCGACGGCGAGCAGGTCTATCAGCTGCGCAAGGTCATTGAAGTGGAACTGGCCGTCGCGGTCATCGGTCGCCTGGACGAAGACGACTTCAGCGCCCTGCAGGCCAACATCGATTGCTGCAGCACCCCGGAAGACAGCGAGCTGGGGCAACGCGAACAACGACTGGCCGAGCTTGAATTTCACAACATTCTCGCCCGTCGCTGCCCTAACCCTTTGTTGAGCTTCATGGCGACATTCCTCAACGATCTGCTGCGCGACCTGGTGGTGCTGAAAAAGGCCTACAAGCCTAAGCGCGAGCAGTTCGACGCCGCCAATATCGATTATCACAAGCAACTGCTGGTCGCCCTGCGTGCCGCCGACGAACCCGCAGTGCGCCGTTTGATGCACGAACACATGTGCGATGCCGAACAGCACATGACCGCCCTGGAAGGTGAAGTCGCCCGTCACTTTCTACTGGAGTTCGACCACCACCACTGATCACGCCTGACCAGAGGCCTGCGCACAGGCCCGGCCGCACCCGCTTTGTCATTGCCACTCCTGCCTAATAACCAGAACCAAGGAGTTACCCATGCAAAGACGTACCCTGCTCAAGGCAGGCCTTGCCCTTGGTGGCCTGGGTTGTATCCCTGCCGGGATGCGCCTGGCCTACGCCGAAGAGCCGATTATCTTCTATGGCTTGAAATCGATGTCCGGGGCCTTTGCCAGCTATGGCAAGTACGCCGACATGGGTTCACGCCTGGCCATCGCCGAGCACCCACAACTGCTGGGTAGGCCGCTGAAGTACAAGGTAATCGACACTGAGGGCAATGCTGGCAAGGCGGTGCGTAAGGTCCAGGAGGCCATTGGCCAGGACGCGGCGCGGTTTTTCCAGGGCTGCACCCTCTCTTCCTCGGCTTTGGCGGTGTCCAAGGAAATCCACAAGGCCGGGGGCGTGTTCATGACCCCGGTCGGCGCCGATGAAATCACCGGTAAAGACTGTAATTCATCGACCTTTCGCTGGTCGGTGCCCACCTACGGTGCCATCCGCGAAACCCTGGTGCCGATGATCCGCCAACTGCCAGCTGCCAAGCGCTGGTACACCATCACCCCGCAATATGTATTCGGCGACGCGCTGCTGGAAAACGCCCGCAAGGTGTTCAAGGAATTTGGCGTCGAACACATCGGCAACAGCTACCACTCACTGCAGGAGCAGGAGTTCTCCGGGTACCTGACCAATGCCATCGCCGCCAAGCCGGATGTACTGGTGCTGCTCAATTTCGGCAGCCAGTCGTCCAATGCTCTGCGCCAGGCGGTGAATTTCGGCATCAAGGAACGCATGAAAGTGCTACTGGTGTGGTCGGCGGGGTTGGACCAGTTCCAGGAGCTGGGCAGCGATGTACTCGAAGGGGTCTATCTCGGCGCACAGTACTGGCATCAGGTCGATACTCCGCTCAATCAGGCGCTGGTCAAGGCGACCCAGGCCGCCTACGGCATCAACCCAAATTACCCACTGGCCGCCGACTACATCGGCACGCGGGTGATGCTCGAAGCCATCATCAAGACCGGCAGCTTTGATGGCCCGGCCATCGCCAAAACACTCCAGGGCATGAGCTTTCAGGGCCCGACCGGAGATGAACTGATTCGCCCCGGCGATCACCAGGTAATGAAGGACTACTACCTGCTACGCGGCAAACCCCAGGCGCAGATGCGTGACGAGGATGATCTGGCCGAGGTGATCAGCGCCGGCCGCTCGTTCATCGACGTCGCCAACACCGGTTGCGCCCTGGCCTGACGCCCGGCGCTCGCTATCCCACTACTGCAATGCAGCCGTCACGCGCGCTGCAGAGGGTTCGTGCATGCTCAGTCTTTACCTGTTCCAGCTGCTCAACGGCCTTGGCCTGGGAATGATCTACTTTTTGATCGCCGTCGGCCTGACCATCATTTTCGGTTTGCTCAACTTCGTCAATTTCGCCCATGGGGCGTTTTTCCTGCTTGGCGCCTACCTTTGCTACACCGTCGTTGCCCTCACCGGCAACTTCTGGGTCGCCCTGCTGCTGGCACCGCTGGCAGTGGCGGCATTGGCCTGGGCGGTCGAGCGATTATTGATCAAACGCATCTATCACCTGCCGCATACCTTCCAGATCCTCGTGACCCTGGGCATCGCCCTGATCATTCAGGAAGCCTCGGTGCTGATCTGGGGCCCAGTGGGCAAGAACATCGCAGTGCCTCAAGAGCTGCGCGGCGTGCTGATCGTTGGCGACTTCATCTACCCCTACTATCGCCTGTTCCTGATCGGCTTCTCGGCCTTGATCGGCCTGGGCCTATGGTTGCTACTCGAACGTACACGCTTCGGTGCACTGGTGCGTGCCGGTAGCGAAAGCACGGAAACGGTATCGCTGCTGGGTACCAACATCTTCCGTCTGTTCTCCCTGACCTTCGCCCTCGGGGTGGGCCTGGCCGGTGTCGCCGGGGTGCTGTTTGCGCCGTTGCGTGGGGCGCAGCCGTTTGTAGGGCCGGAGATTCTCGGTATCGCCTTTGTCGTTGTGGTGATTGGCGGTATGGGCTCATTCGGTGGTGCGCTGGTCGGCGGCCTGTTGGTCGGCGTGGTGCAAAGCATGATGACCAGTCTCTGGCCACAAGGCGCGAGCTTGATGATCTACGGGGCAATGGCCGCGGTGATCCTGGTACGTCCATACGGTCTGTTCGGGAGAGCATGAAGATGAACGAAAAAAATCCGCTACCCCTGGCCAAAGGCCGCTCGCCCGCGCTGTTGCTGCTGGTGATTGCCACCCTGATCGGTTTGCCGCTGCTGCTGCCATCGACCACCCTGGCCACCGAAATCCTGATCTTCGCCCTTGCAGCGCTGGCCTGTAACCTGCTGCTGGGTTTCACCGGGCTGCTGTCGTTCGGCCAAGGCATCTTCTTCGGCGTGGGTGCTTATGGCGCGGCGCTGCTGATGATTCACCTGCACTGGGGCATGCTCCCTGCCCTGCTCGGTGCCGCGGTATTTGGCGCTGCCCTGGCGCTGTTGGTCGGCGCCCTGGCCATCCGCCGTACCGGTATCTACTTTGTCATGCTGACCCTGGCGTTCAGCCAGATGGCCTACTTCCTGGCCTATACGCTGAGCGGCTGGACCGGTGGCGACAACGGTCTGCTCGATGTCCCGCGCCCTGACCTGTCGATTGCCGGCCATGTGCTGGTCGACCTTAGCGACCCGCGCCACTTCTACACCTTCGTCGCGGTGCTGTTCCTGCTGATTTTCATCGGTGCCCAACGGGTGATCCGCTCACCGTTCGGCAGCACCCTGCTGGCCATTCGCGAGAACGAGACCCGCGCCGCCGCCATCGGCTATGACACCCGCCATTTCAAGATCCTGGTGTTCATGCTCTCGGGCGCGGTCACCGGTATCGCTGGGGCGTTGTACGCGATGCTGCTGCATTTTGCCCCGCTGTCGAATATCGACCTGGTGATGTCGGAGAACATCCTGATCATGACCATCGTCGGCGGCACAGGCTCGCTGTTCGGTTCGTTGTTGGGCGCAGGCTCCATTGTCCTGCTCGGTGATGTGCTGTCGGACCTGTGGCCACGCTGGCTGATGCTGCTGGGGATCATCCTGATTCTGGTAGTGGTGTTCATGCGCGGTGGGCTGTGGGGCGGCCTGGCCGACTTGGGCAAACGCCTGTGTGCGCTACGCACCTCTGCACGCAAGACCAAGGAGAACCTGCAATGAGTGAATACCTCCTGGAAACCCGAGGCCTGGAGCTGGCCTACGGCCCGTTCCGTGCGGTGGACGGTGTCGACCTGAAGGTCGAGGCGGGCACCATTCATACAGTGATCGGCCCCAACGGTGCCGGCAAGACCAGCCTGTTCCATTGCCTGACCGGTGAACGTCAGGCAACAGCCGGGCAGATCCTGTTCGGCGGGCAGAACGTCATTCGCAAACCTTCCCATGGCCGAGTCGGCCTCGGCATGGCGCGCTCGTTTCAGCTCACCAGCCTGTTCCAGAACCTCAGTGTGCGTGAGAACTTGCGCCTGGCCGCCCAAGGTCGCGATGGCCTGGCTGCACTGAATTTCTGGCGCAGCGTAGAGCACAAGCGCAGCCACTGGGACATGGCAGATCAGGTGCTGGAGCGCCTCAAGCTCAAGCCCCGCGCCGACACCCTGGCCGGTGAACTCTCTCACGGGCAACAGCGGGTGCTGGAGGTGGGCATGTCGATTTGCGCCCGCCCCAAACTGCTGATGCTTGATGAGCCAACCTCAGGCATGGGCATCGACGACATTCCGTTGATGACCGAGCTGATCAGCGATCTGGGCCGCGATCACACGGTGCTGCTGATCGAGCACAACATGAGCATCGTCATGTCCATCAGCCAGCGTATCACCGTGATGAGCCACGGAAAGATCCTGGTCGAGGGCACCCCGGAATTCGTGCGTAACGATGAGCGCGTGCGCACCGCCTACCTCGGAGAAGCCGCCTGATGCTGAACGTCGACAATATCCACTCCTATTACGACAAGAGCCATGTGCTCGAAGGCGTTTCCCTGAGCGTCGGTGACGGTGAACTGGTCACCCTGCTGGGCCGTAACGGCGCCGGCAAGACCACAACCTTGCGCAGCATCCTCGGCATCGTGCGCCCACGCCAGGGGCAGATCCATTTCAAAGGCCAGCCGCTGGTTGGTCGCGAGATTTTCGAAATCGCCCGCCAGGGCATCGCACTGGTGCCGGAACATCGCGGCATCTTCCGCCTGCTCAGCGTCGAGGAAAATCTCAAGATCGCAGCGCGCAAGGACAGCCGCTGGCAGCTGGCCGATGTCTACACGATGTTTCCGCGCCTCAAGGAGCGCCGCAATAACAATGGTTTCGCTCTGTCCGGCGGCGAGCAACAGATGCTGGCCATCGCCCGCGCCCTGCTCAATGACCCCAAGTTGCTCATTCTCGACGAGCCCACCGAAGGCCTGGCCCCGGTGATCGTCGATGAACTGGTGAAAATTCTGCGGCGGATCAAGGAGGAAGGCCTGTCGATCCTCCTGGTGGAGCAAAACCTGTTGGTCTGCGACGCCCTTGCCGACCGCCACTATGTACTGGAACAAGGCCGCGTGGCCTATCAAGGCAGCGCGGCGCAATTTCGCGCCGATCCGAGTATCAAGAACCGTTACCTGGCCCTGAGCGCCTGAAGGAGAGTGCCCATGAATACGTCCATCGACCCTACGCAGCACCTGCTCGGCAAGGCTACGTTGATCAACCGTGAGCGCCTCTGGCAATCGCTGATGGATCTGGCGCAATTGGGCGCCACCGCCAAAGGTGGCGTTTGTCGCCTGGCCCTGACCGACCTCGATCGCCAGGCCCGCGACCTGTTCGTTACATGGTGTGAGCAAGCGGGCTGCACCATCAGCATCGATGCCATCGGTAACATCTTCGCCCGCCGTGCCGGACGCAATGCGGCGCTGGCACCAGTGATGACCGGCAGCCATATCGATACGCAGCCTACCGGCGGCAAGTTCGACGGTTGCTATGGGGTGATGGCCGGTCTTGAAGTGATCCGTACCCTGAATGACCTGGGCATAGAGACTGAAGCACCACTGGAAGTGGTGGTCTGGACCAACGAAGAAGGTTCGCGCTTCCCACCGTGCATGATGGGTTCGGGGGTGTTCGCCGGGAAGTTCGACCTGCAGCAGACCCTGGACAAGGTGGATGAGCACGGGCTGTCGGTGGGTGCCGAGCTGCAGCGCATCGGTTACGCCGGTGCCCGTATTCCGGCGGGCCATGCGGTTGGCGCCTATTTCGAAGCGCATATCGAACAAGGGCCCGTTCTGGAAGATCGTCAGACCACCATTGGTGTCGTCCAGGGTTGCCTGGGGCAGAAATGGTTCGACCTGGTGCTGACCGGCGTCGAAGCTCATGCCGGGCCGACACCGATGCACCTGCGCAAGGACGCCCTGGTCGGCGCCGCAGAAGTGATCAGCACGGTCAACCGTATCGCCCACGCCCATCAGCCACATGCCTGCGGCACCGTCGGCTGCCTGAATCTGCACCCAGGCTCGCGCAACGTGATCCCGGGCCAGGTGCAGATGACCATCGACCTGCGCCATCTCGATCCACAACATCTACAAGCCATGGTTGACGAAGTCGCAGCGGTTATCGACAGAAGTTGCGCCAAACACGGCCTGCTCTACCAACTGACACCGACGGCCGATTTCCCGCCGCTGTACTTCGCCAGCGAATGCGTCGAGGCGGTGCGCCAAGGCGCAACCAATTTGGGCCTGAGCCATATGGACATTGTCAGTGGTGCCGGTCACGACGCGATATTCCTCGCCGAGCTGGGTCCGGCCGGGATGATTTTCGTACCTTGCGAGGGCGGCATCAGCCACAACGAAATCGAAAACGCTGCCCCACAAGACCTGGCCGATGGCTGTGCAGTTCTGTTGCGGGCGATGCTCAACGCTGCCCAGGGAGGCCAGTGAGATGACCGATAAAACCAGCATTGGCGAACTGACCGCGGTCGAATTGTTGGCCCTGTATCGCAGCCGTGAACTGTCGCCGGTGGAAGTTACCGAAGATGTGCTGGCGCGTATTGCCCTACACAACCCTGCGGTAAACGCCTACTGCCATGTTGATGAAGATGGCGCCCGCGCCGCTGCCCGCGCCAGCGAACAGCGCTGGCAGCAAGGCGCGCCCTGCGGACGCTTGGACGGCGTACCGAGCTCGATCAAGGACTTGACCCTGACCCGAGGCATGCCGACCCGCAAAGGGTCGCGCACCAGCGACAGCGAAGGCCCATGGGACATCGACGCACCGTTGAGTGCCTTCATGCGTGAGGCTGGCGCAGTACTCATTGGCAAGACCACCACCCCGGAATTCGGCTGGAAAGGCGTCACCGACAACCCTTTGTATGGCATCACCCGCAATCCCTGGAACACCCGCCTGACTGCAGGCGGCTCCTCCGGAGGTGCCGCTGCTGCTGCGGCGTTGAATCTGGGCGTGTTGCACCAGGGTAGCGATGCCGGTGGTTCGATTCGTATACCTTGTGCCTTCACCGGTACTTTCGGGATCAAACCCACCTTCGGTTACGTGCCGCAATGGCCAGCCAGCGCGATGACCCTCCTTTCCCATCTGGGGCCAATGACACGCACGGTGGAGGATGCCGTACTGATGCTCGACTGCGTGGCACGCCCTGACCCACGTGATGGCCTGGCCGGTGCAGCCCGCCAGGAGGCCTGGTTATCCACAGGTGACGACCTCAAGGGCCTGCGTATCGCCTACAGCGCCAATTTTGGCTATGTGAAGGTCGATCCGCAGATTCAGGCGCTGGTCGGCCAAGCGGTTGAGCGCCTGGTGCAATTGGGCGCACACGTGGAAGCCGTCGACCCCGGCTTTGATGACCCTGTGGATATCTTCAATACGCTTTGGTTTGCCGGAGCTGCACGCCTGATCGGGCAACTGAGTATCGAGCAGCAGAGGTTGGTTGACCCCGGACTTTTACAGATCGCCGACCAGGGCGCCGGGATCAGCCTGGCCAAATACACGTTAGCCCTGGAGGCACGCGCTGCATTGGTTGCGCGGATGAACGCCTTCCATGAACGTTACGACGTGCTGGTCACACCAACGCTGCCGCTGCAAGCTTTCGAAGCCGGGCACAATGTGCCACCTGCCTCTGGGTTCAAGCAGTGGATGGATTGGACGCCGTTCAGCTACCCGTTCAACCTCACTCAGCAACCGGCTGCATCGGTACCCTGCGGTTTTACCGCCACCGGGTTACCGGTAGGTCTGCATGTAGTGGCGGCACGCTTTGCCGATGAGCAGGTGCTGAAGGTGTGCCAGCTTTATGAGCGGCATTTTCCGGGCCGACATCTACAGGCACCGATTGTCATGTAACCGCTGCCTCATGCCTCGACAGCGGCTACGGCTCTCTCAAGACACTATTTCAAGCGCCCAGTAGGTGCATAAGGCCGTGGATCGATGATCGGTTCGCGGCCTAGCAGCAGATCAGCGAACAACTGGCAGGATGCCGGTGCCAATACCAGGCCGTTGCGGTAATGCCCGCAGTTCAGCCACAGCCCTTGCCAACCCGGCACTTCACCGATGTAGGGAATGCCCTCAGGCGAGCCAGGGCGCAAACCTGCCCAATGCGCAACCACAGTGGCGTCAGCCAAGGCTGGCAACAACTCCACCGCTGAAGCCTTCAAGCTCTCCAGCGCTTCGGCAGTCGGCGTCTTGTCATATCCGGCATGCTCCAGGGTAGAGCCGACCAGAATGTGTCCGTCACGTCGTGGGATCGCATAGCGCCCTTTGGCCAGGACCATGCTCGGCAAGAAGTCTTCGGCGCACTTGAACAGAACCATCTGCCCTTTGACCGGCTCGACCGGCAACTCTAGCCCCAAAGGTCGCAGCAAGTCACCGCTCCAGGCACCAGCAGTCAACACCACACGGTCGCCAGCAATAACGCCTTCAGCCGTCTCAACACCGGTAATGCGCCCGCCTTCGCGGCTGAAACCAGTGATTTCACAGTGCTCGCGGATGCTCACATTGGGCATCGCCTGCAGTGCCGCCCGGAGCGATTTGACCAAGCGCGGGTTACGCACGTTGGCCACGCCCGCCATATAGATTGCTCGCTGGAAACCAGCTCCGAGCACCGGCACTGCGTCATAAGCAGCCGAGATATCCACAGCGCTCAGTGGCCGCCCTTCGCGCTCAGCCCAAGCCAAGGCCTCGGCTTCGTCTTCCAGGTCCAGCCAGTAGAGGCCAGTGGTATGCACTTCGGGGTCCACGCCAGTACTGGCAAACAAGTGCTCAGCCAGCTGTGGATAAAAATCCTGCGACCAATGCGCCAGCGCCGTTACGGCCGGGCTGTAACGCCAGGGGTAAAGCGGAGAGACGATGCCACCACCCGCCCAGGATGACTCCTGCCCCAGCTCACCGCGATCACACAGCACCACCTGCTCAACCTCCGCCGCCAGGTTGAACGCCGTCAGCAGGCCGATCACTCCGCCGCCGACTATCACTACTTGCTTGGTCATCTATCGATCCAACGTCTGAAGTAAATCGCGAAAGGCTTCAGCTACCCCAGCAGTTGTTGCCAGCATCCTCGGCACTTTGCCGATTGCCACGCGCACCTGCCTGATCAAGGACATAGTCACCGCACCGATCGGCCATCATCAGGCCGCCGGGCAGGCGTCGTGCCAACAGGGTGAATGACTCCTTGTCGCGTGTTGCGTGCAGGCTGTAGTGATCTGTCCCACTCACCAGGGATGTCACCACCGCGTCACTGTCGCTGTACTGCCCTGCACGCGAGTAGTGACGTTGCAGTTGCTGTGCACTGGTCAACAGCACTCCAACAATTTCCGTACGCGCCGCTTTTCTGACCTGATCGCTGTAACTGGGGTAGGCAATGCTCGCCAGAATGCCGACCACGGCGATGACAATCAACAGTTCGATCAAGCTCAATCCTTTCTGCTGGTGCATTTACCTGCTCCTTAATAGACCTGTCGCCATAAGATCCGACGCCATGGCTGCGTTGCTTGCCCAACAGGGTGCGCAATCACGCTTTCCAGCACAGTGCGAGCCGCGCCAGTGCGTGCGACGGCAGTGACCCGAAACAGGTTTACCTCACGCCCCGGCGGCACATGCCTGGCCTGGGTACTCACGCCCAGGGACTGGATGAGATAGAAACCACCGTCAGCCACCAGCCAGGCCAGACCGGAACTGGCCTCAGGACCTGAATACACGCCGCCCTTGCTAATGAAGCCGGCCTCCGGTGGTGGCAAACAGAACTCACAAACTGGCCAGATTTGCGCATGTGTCTGCAACTCCCCTTGCTGCAGCAACTGCTGCGTTTGTTCAAACACCTGCAAGGTGGTCATCAGATTGTGCGCCATACGCTCCTGCTGGATCGCACTACCCATGGCCGAAAGCCCCAGCAACCCCAGCAGCGATACCAGGATCAAGCTGAGTAGTAGGACCAGGCCACGCTGCCGGATCTTGCCGAGCCTAGTCACGACCCGGTCACCGGGTTACCGAGGGCGATGGTCATTCGATACCTCTGTGGCCTCACCCGCTGCTGTGGGTCGATCAAGATCAAGCCCAACCTCATGCCGGAAATACCTGCGGTACTGTCTCTGAGCAGTTCAAGCTGCAGCTCATCGACCCCATCCACCAACACGCCATCGCTCCCGCCACTACGCAGGTGCAACGCGTTGGCCACCAGCCGATAGTCCTGGCGGCGGATCGGTAGCGCGAACTGCCCTACCTCAGGAAGGCGATCACCGGCATGCACACTGGCGTGTGTGTGACAGTCGGTGATCAAAGTCCAGTCGGGACGGCCACTGACCTGAGCAACCTCAGCACTGATCAGGCTCAGGCGCTGAACGCGTCCATCGGCGCCACGTGTGATACGTAGAGGCTGGGTAAACGCTTGAGCAGCCGTGGGCTCGAGAAAAACGATGGCCTGGTCATGCAGGCAACCAAACATGCCCGTCATACGAATGCTTTGGGTCAGGCGCTGCAGGGCGAGGCGCGCATCCTCCTGCATCTGCGCCGCCACCGCTTGTGCCTGCCAGGATTGGACCGCAGCAACAAACAGGCGACTGGCCCCCAGCACCAGCAGCACACCCAGACTCAGGGCTAGCAGCATTTCCAGCAGGCCGAGCCCCGCCTGCCTGTTCATGGCCCCACTCGCTTTTCGCGCAACACCCTGTCGGCATGTGCCTGCTCGAACACAGCGTGCGCCAGATAGGCGGCTTGGGTGCTACGCAACGCGCGCTCTGTGGCCTGCAATGCCTGCAGCTGCAAGCTGGCAGCAGCAAACAACCCCAACCCCAACACTGCCATCGCCACCAGCACTTCAATCAATGTCATGCCTTGTTGCCGCCAGCCATCCATGGCCAACCTCCGAGACTTTTCCACAGTCGTTTGCCAACCCTGCCGACTGGACGCCGCCAACACAGGGTTCGAACCTATAGCGAAGCACTTCCAGGGAGGAATGCACGGTGAGGCAACAGGGCGTAACACTGATACAAATGTTGTTCGCAGCGGCCCTGCTGGGGCTGCTGACACAGATCGGTACTCCGGCCTACAACGCCATGAGCAGTGGGCTACAACGACAAGCCGCGGCCAAGGACCTGGCACAGGCGCTTCGCACCACGCGCAGCGAGGCACTGCTGCGCAATAGCGTCGTACGCCTGCAAGCAGTGGACGCAGACTGGAGCAATGGCTGGAGGATGATTGTCGAGCAAGACATGCAATTGCTGCATGAATGGCGCCGTAATGGGCGATCGGTCATTGTCGGGAACCAACCGGTGGCTCGGCAGGTGCGCTTCAGTGGCCTGGGTGTACCTGTGCTGGAAACCGGCGGTTTTCAGGCCGGGACGCTGCATGTATGCCAACGTCCCGAAGCACTGAGTCACTATCAGGTGGTGCTGTCGCGCAGCGGTAGAGTCAGCCTGCGCGACACGTTAAGCCACCACCCGCTGTGTGCGGCGGGTGGCTCAGATCAGTGAGCGTACACGCAGCTCTTTGGGCATCGAGAAGGTAATGTTCTCTTCGCGTCCATCGAGCTCTTCAGCACCGGTGGCGCCCCACTCTCTGAGTTGCGCAATCACGCCACGCACCAGCACTTCCGGCGCCGAGGCGCCCGCAGTGATGCCAATACGTTCTACACCGTCGAACCAGCTCTTTTGCAGGTCTTCAGCGCCATCGATCAGGTAAGCCGGCGTTGCCATGCGCTCGGCCAGCTCACGCAGGCGGTTGGAGTTGGAGCTGTTCGGGCTGCCGACCACCAGCACCACATCGCATTCATCCGCCAGTTGCTTGACCGCATCCTGGCGGTTCTGGGTGGCGTAGCAGATGTCGTCCTTGCGTGGCCCACCGATATTCGGGAAGCGCGCGCGCAGGGCGTCGATGACCCGGCTGGTGTCATCCATCGACAAGGTCGTCTGGGTAACAAAAGCCAGCTTGTTCGGGTCATTGACCTGCAGCTTGGCCACATCGTCCTCGTCTTCGACCAGGTAGATCGCGCCGCCATTGCTGGCGTCGTACTGACCCATGGTGCCTTCGACTTCCGGATGACCTTCATGGCCGATAAGGATGCATTCGCGACCGTCGCGACTGTAGCGCGCCACCTCGATATGCACCTTGGTGACCAATGGGCAGGTCGCATCGAAGACTTTCAGGCCGCGCCCGGCAGCTTCCTGGCGCACGGCCTGGGAAACACCGTGGGCACTGAAAATGACGATGACGTCATCCGGTACCTGCTCCAGCTCTTCGACAAAGATTGCGCCACGCGCGCGCAGGTCTTCGACCACGAACTTGTTGTGCACCACTTCGTGACGCACGTAGATCGGTGGGCCGAAGACTTCCAGGGCGCGATTGACGATCTCGATCGCCCGGTCCACGCCCGCGCAGAAGCCGCGGGGGTTGGCGAGTTTGATTTGCATGTTCAGCTCCCGGCTCAAAGCGCCGTGACTTCGAGGATTTGTACCTCAAAGCTCAAGGTTTTGCCGGCCAGTGGATGGTTGAAGTCGATGGTCACCTGCGCGTCATCGAAAGCCTTGACCACACCTGGCAGCTCGGTATTGGCAGCGTCATTGAAGATCACCAGCAGGCCTTCAGAGAGTTCCATGTCGTTGAATTGCGACCGTGGAATGATCTGCACGTTCTGCGGGTTAGGCTGACCAAATGCGTTTTCCGGCTCAACGGTCACGGTGCGTTTGTCACCGGCCTTGAAACCGAAGATCGCTGCTTCGAAGCCCGGCAGCAGGTTGCCGTCGCCAACCTTGAACACCGCTGGCGCCTTGTCGAACGTGCTGTCGACGGTGTCGCCGTTTTCCAGGTGCAGCGCGAAGTGCAGTTTAACTTCGGTGTTCTGGCCAATTCGGGTCTCAGTCATGGACGGGTTCTCCGGACTTCTTGCTCTTGAACATATCCAGCGCCAGCATCACCGCACCCACGGTGATGGCACTGTCGGCCACGTTGAAGGCCGGGAAGTACCAGCGGTTCTGCCAGTGCACCAGAATAAAGTCGACCACGTGGCCAAGCACGATGCGGTCATACAGGTTGCCCAGCGCACCACCCAGTACCAGGGCCAATGCTACTGCCAGCCAGGTCTCGTTGCGCCCCAGGCGCTTGAGCCAGACTACCAATACGGCACTGACCACTAGCGCGATCAGGGCGAACAGCCAACGCTGCCAGCCGGAACTATCGGCCAGGAAGCTGAACGCGGCACCGGTGTTGTATGCCAGGGTCCAGCTGAAGTAGTCGGGGATGACCACGATCTGCTGGTACAGGCTCAGGGTGCCCTCAAAGTAGAACTTGCTGGCCTGGTCAAGGACCAGGACCAGCACGCTCAGCCAGAGCCAGCTAAGGCGCCCGAAGCGCCCTGCAGCGGGGTTAGGCATAGTGGCGCACCTCGCCTTTGCCGCTGATGTTGTCGGCACAACGGGCGCAGATTTCCGGGTGCTCCGGATTCGCGCCAACGTCAGCACGGAAGTGCCAGCAACGGCCGCACTTGGCGTGACCGGACTTGACCACTTTCAGCTTCAGGCCTGGCACTTCAGTCTCGACCGCATCGGCAGGTGCCTGGACGAACGGTGCGACGCTGGCGGCCGAGGTGATCAGCACGAAACGCAGCTCGTCGCCCAGCTTGTTCAGGTCGGCGCTCAGGGCGTCGTCGGCGAACAAGGTGACTTCAGCTTGCAGGTTGCCACCGATGGCCTTGGCCGAACGTTGGTTTTCCAGTTCCTTGTTGACCGCGGTCTTGGCAGCCATTACGCGGTCCCAGTAGGCGCGACCCAGCTCGAAGCCTTCCGGCAGTTCGGTCAGACCCTGATACCAGGTGTTGAGCATTACCGACTCATTGCGCTCGCCCGGCAGGTACTGCCACAGCTCGTCAGCAGTGAAAGCCAGGATCGGCGCAATCCAGCGCACCAGCGCTTCGCTGATGTGGTACAGCGCAGTCTGGCAGGAACGGCGGGCAACACTGTTGGCGCCGGTGGTGTACTGACGGTCCTTGATGATGTCCAGGTAGAAGCCACCCAGCTCCTGCACGCAGAAGTTGTGGATCTTCGAGTAGACGTTCCAGAAGCGATATTCGCCGTAGTGCTCTTCCAGCTCACGCTGCAGCAGCAGGGTACGGTCAACAGCCCAGCGGTCCAGCGCCAGCATATCTTCGGCCGGCAGCAGGTCACGGGCCGGGTCGAAGCCAGACAGGTTGGAGAGCAGGAAGCGCGCGGTGTTACGGATACGACGGTAGGCGTCGGCACTGCGCTGCAGGATCTGCTCGGAAACCGCCATTTCACCGGAGTAATCAGTGGCCGAAACCCACAGGCGCAGGATGTCGGCCCCCAGGGTGTCGTTGACCTTCTGCGGCTCGATGGTGTTACCCAACGACTTGGACATCTTGCGGCCGTTTTCATCTACGGTGAAACCGTGGGTGAGCAGCTCGCGGTACGGCGCGTGGTTGTCGATGGCGCAGCCAGTCAACAGCGACGAATGGAACCAGCCGCGGTGCTGGTCGGAACCTTCCAGGTACAGGTCGGCACGCGGGCCGGTCTCGTGACCGATGCTGTGCGAGCCACGCAATACGTGCCAGTGGGTAGTGCCCGAGTCGAACCAGACGTCGAGGGTGTCAGCGATCTTGTCGTACTGGCCAGCCTCTTCGCCGAGCAGCTCAGCGGCGTCCATCTTGAACCAGGCTTCGATGCCTTCTTTCTCGACGCGCTTTGCCACTTCTTCCATCAGCTCGACGGTACGCGGGTGCAGCTCACCGGTTTGCTTGTTGAGGAAGAACGGAATCGGTACGCCCCAGTTACGCTGACGCGAGATGCACCAGTCCGGACGGTTGGCGATCATCGAATGCAGGCGCGCCTGGCCCCAGGCCGGGACGAACTTGGTTTCTTCGATGGCTTTGACCGCACGCTTGCGCAGGGTGTCGCCGTTGTCAGGCTGCTTGTCCATGCCGACGAACCACTGCGCGGTAGCGCGGTAGATCAGCGGGGTCTTGTGACGCCAGCAGTGCATGTAGCTGTGGCTGATGGTTTCGGTGTGCATCAGCGCACCGACTTCCGAGAGCTTGTCGACGATCGCTGGGTTGGCTTTCCAGATGAACTGGCCGCCGAAGAACTCCAGCGATGGTACATACACACCATTGCTTTGCACTGGCGTGAGGATGTCGTCGTTGACCATGCCGTAACGCTTGCAGGTTACGAAGTCGTCTTCACCATAGGCTGGCGCGGAGTGAACCACACCGGTACCGGCACCCAGTTCGACGTAGTCAGCCAGGTAGACGGGCGACAGGCGGTCGTAGAAAGGGTGTCGGAAGTTGATCAGATCCAGTGCCGAGCCTGGCGCGGTGGCGATCACCGAGCCTTCCAGCGCATAACGCTTCAGGCACGACTCAACCAGCTCTTGCGCCAGTACCAGCAGTTTGTCACCGACGTCGACCAGGGCGTAGGTGAACTCCGGGTGGACGTTCAGCGCCTGGTTGGCCGGGATGGTCCACGGTGTGGTGGTCCAGATCACGATCGAGGCGGGCTTGGCCAGCGAAGCCAGGCCGAAAGCTGCAGCCAGCTTGGCTTCATCGGCCACCGGGAAGGCGACGTCGATGGTTTGCGATTTCTTGTCGGCGTACTCGACCTCGGCTTCGGCCAGAGCCGAGCCGCAGTCGAAGCACCAGTTCACGGGCTTGAGGCCCTTGAACACGAAGCCGTGCTTGACCATCTCCGCCAGGGCACGGATTTCACCGGCCTCGTTGGCAAAGTTCATGGTCTTGTAAGGATTGTCCCAGTCACCCAGCACACCCAGGCGGATGAACTCGGTTTTCTGCCCTTCGATCTGCTCGGCGGCATAGGCGCGGCACAGCTCGCGAGTCTGGTCGGCACTCAGGTGCTTGCCGTGAGTCACTTCGACCTTATGCTCGATCGGCAGACCGTGGCAGTCCCAGCCCGGTACGTACGGGGCATCGAAACCGGACAGAGTCTTGGAGCGGACAATCATGTCCTTGAGAATTTTGTTCAGCGCATGACCGATGTGAATCTTGCCGTTGGCGTAGGGCGGGCCGTCGTGCAGTACGAACTTCGGACGATCCTTGCCAATTTCGCGCAGCTTCTGGTACAGGCCAATGCTGTCCCAGCGCTGCAGAATCTGCGGTTCGCGCTGTGGCAGGCCGGCCTTCATCGGGAAGGCGGTGTCCGGAAGGTTTAGCGTGGCTTTATAGTCGGTCATTTCAGGCTCTTCGTTAGCGGTTGAGCGTGCCAATGGGCACGTGCGGCGGCGATATCCGCATCGATCGCCGACTTCAGCGCCTCCAGGGAGGCGAAACGCTGCTCGTCGCGCAGCTTGTGGTGGAATTCCACCGTCAGGCGCCGGCCATAAAGATCGCCGGCATAATCCAGGAGATGCACTTCCAGGTGGGCACGGCCATCACCTGAAACGGTTGGCCGCACGCCGATGTTGGCGACGCCTGGCCAAGCCTTGCCATCGAGTTCGACACTGACCAGGTAGACCCCAGTCAGCGGTACGCGATGACGCTTGAGTTGTATGTTGGCGGTCGGCGTGCCCAACTGGCGCGCCAGCTTCTGCCCGTGCAGCACACGGCCGCTGATCTGGTAGGGACGGCCCAACAGGCGCTCGGCAAGGGCGAAGTCGGCCTTGGCCAACGCGCTGCGCACTTGCGTGCTGCTGACCCGCAGGCCCTCTTGCTCCACGGTCTGCGCCGCTTCAACGGTGAAGCCCTGGCTCAGCCCGGCTTGCTGTAGAAACTCGAAGTCGCCGACGCGATCGCACCCGAAGCGGAAATCATCGCCGACTTCAAGGTGCTTAACGCCCAGGCCATCAACCAGGATGGTGTCGACGAACTCAGCAGCGCTGAGTTTGCTCAGGCGCTGATTGAACGCCAGGCACAACACCCGGTCTACCCCTTCAGCAGCCAGCAGCGCGACCTTGTCACGCAGACGTGCCAAACGGGCCGGCGCGGTGTCCGGAGCAAAGTATTCGCGCGGCTGTGGTTCGAAAATCACCACGCAGCTGGGTACCCCCAGCTCCACCGCACGCTCACGCAGGCGCGCCAGGATTGCCTGGTGACCACGGTGAACACCGTCGAAGTTGCCAATAGTGGCGACACAGCCCCGGTGCAGGGGGCGTAGGTTTTGAAGGCCTCGAACCAGCTGCATAACGCGCTTCTTGCTCATAAAGTGGTCGATTATAACCACACCCGGGCGCTGACGACAGGCAGCAGCGTCACCCCGAGGCATGGAAAAGATAAAACCGACGTCTGGCCGTGTTCGCGGCTCAATGCAGCACCTTGCGCGCAAAGTCACGCGGGCGGAATCCGAACACGAACAGACTGCCGAAATAAGTCACTACACCCGCCACGATCAGCACGCCCAGACGCAGGAAACGCTCGAGCATCTGCCCTTGCTCCCACGCTGGCATGTAGTGCATCCCTACCAGCAGCACGGCCGACATCAGCACCACCGCCAGGACCAGCTTGGCGAGGAACTTGGCCCACCCCGGTTGCGGCTCGAACAGTTGCTGTTGGCGCAGCTTCCAGAACAGCAAGCCGGCGTTCAGGCAGGCACCGAGGCTGATGGCCAGGGCCAGGCCGGCGTGTTGCAGGAGGCTGATGAACATCAGGTTGAACAACTGGGTGCAGACCAGAGTGAATATGGCGATCTTAACCGGTGTACGGATGTTCTGCTGGGCATAGAAGCCGGGGGCCAGGACCTTGACCAGAATGATGGCCAGCAGCCCGACGGAATAGGCGATCAGCGCGCGCTGGGTCATCGCCGCATCGAATGCGGTGAACTTACCGTACTGGAACAGCGCCACCGTCAACGGCTCGGCGAGAATCGCCATCGCCAGGGTGCACGGCAGCACCAGCAAGAAACATAGGCGCAGGCCCCAATCGAGGATCCGCGAGTACTCATCGCGGTCACGATTGGCATAGGTCTTGGCCAGAGTCGGCAGCAGGATCGTCCCCAATGCCACGCCGAGCACACCGGACGGCAATTCCATCAGGCGGTCGGCGTAGTACATCCACGACACTGAACCGGCCACCAGGAACGAAGCGAAGATGGTGTTGATGATCAGCGAGATCTGGCTGACCGATACCCCGAGGATCGCCGGCAGCATCTGCTTGAGTACCCGCCAGACTCCACTATCCCGCAGGTTCAGGCGTGGCAGCACGAGCATGCCGATCTTTTTCAGGTGGGGCAGTTGGTACAGCAGTTGCGCCAGACCGCCGGCCAACACGCCCCAGGCCAGCGCCATGATGGGTGGGTCGAAGTAAGGGGTCAGAAACAGGGTAAAGCCGATCATCGCCACATTCAGCAGAGTCGGCACGAAGGCCGGCACTGAAAAGCGGTTCCAGGTATTGAGAATGGCACCGGCCAGCGACGACAGGGAGATCAGCAGTATATAAGGGAAGGTGACGCGCAAAAGGTCGGTAGTCAGTTCAAACCGTTCGCCGTCGGCGATAAAGCCTGGTGCTGTAACCCACACCACCCAGGGCGCTGCGAGGATGCCTATGGCCGTAACCAAGGCTAACACCAGGGTCAACAGGCCACTGACATAGGCAATGAAAGTGCGCGTCGCCGCCTCGCCCTGCTGGGTCTTGTATTCGGCCAGGATCGGCACGAACGCCTGGGAAAACGCGCCCTCGGCGAATATCCGACGCAGCAGGTTGGGCAACTTGAAGGCAATGAAAAAAGCGTCGGTCGCCACGCCTGCGCCGAACACACGTGCCAAAATGGTGTCGCGGACAAAGCCCAAAACCCGGGAAATCATGGTGATGGAGCTGACGGCGGCCAGGGATTTGAGAAGATTCATTGAAAGTTTTTTACGCCTAAAGATAAAGGGCTGTGCCGGAACCCGCCCAGTTGTGCGATACTCCGCGCCGCAACGCAAGCAGAGCAAAAGCTCCCGAGTTTACAGGTCACACCGCAGAAGGGAATCTCTCCCTTGTAAGGAACGACCACTCAGCGGATCCATGCAAGTGCCCTTGACAACCGATTAACTCATCGGCATGATTCGCGGCCTATTTTGTTTGCTATTTACCAAGTCTTTCGAGGAGCTCGACGGTGGCCAACTCACCTTCCGCCAAAAAACGTGCAAAACAGGCTGAGAAGCGTCGCAGCCACAACGCCAGCCTGCGTTCCATGGTTCGTACCTACATCAAGAATGTAGTTAAAGCCATCGACGCAAAAGACGCCGAAAAAGCGCAAGCTGCTTACATCCTGGCTGTGCCAGTTATCGACCGTATGGCCGATAAAGGCATCATCCACAAGAACAAGGCTGCTCGCCATAAAGGCCGTCTGAATGGCCACATCAAGGCGCTGAAACAAGCTGCCTAAGCGACACGCTGATTAAAAAACCGACCCTAGGGTCGGTTTTTTATTGCCTTCGATTTGTGCAGGCTCTGCTGCCCTTCTGTAGGAGCCAGCCTTGCTGGCGATGATAGTGAGCGGTTACGTGGTGCCTGCATCGCTGGCAGGGCCAGCTCCCACAATCTATGTAGGAGCCGGCGTTACCCTGACGATCAGTTACTTTCCGATCTGAATCTTCGGCGCCCATTGCAGCCATTCATCTTCAGCATCATCAAACAACGCGAAGGTCTGCTGCGGCCTGGCCGGATTGCCCATCTTCTCGCCATCTGGGGTAGCGAAGGCAATGCCTCCCTGAATCAGGGTTTCCAGTGATTCGGTACGCACCGTAGCGCCCTTGAACAAGCCGATGTCTACGCCGAAGCCACTGCTGTTCCAGAACCGGCTACCACCGCGCACCAGCGTCGCATAACGCGGCTCGATGAGGATATGGATCAACACACGATCGGCGGTTTGACCCAATTCGAAGCCAGTCACCTTGCCGACCGGAATTTCGCGATAGGTTACCGGCACCCCTGGCTTGATAGAGCCACGCCGCGGCGCACTGAGCACCAGGGCAAGACCTGCTTCACGCGCGGAGAAATCCGGCGCCTCAGGCAGCGCATTGAAGACACGCTGAGGCCCCTGGTTCTTGGCCGCTGGCTGTACTTCCAGGTACTGACCGGTAACCAGGGTTTCGAGGTTCGCCGTTTTGACGATACCCAGCGCCGGCTTGACCACCCAGAACTGCGTACCGACACGCGCAATGCGCTCGGGTACTTCGGTAATACGCGCCTTGAGCATCACCGCCTGCAGATCATCGGTCAGGTCGACCTGTTCGATCTTGCCCACATCCAGACCCTTGAAACGAATCGGTGTACCGACCTTCAAACCATCTGCACGCTCGACACGAATGGTCACGGTGGTGCCCGATTGATTGGCCGCTTCCTGATCCGGGTGCAGGCGAAAGCTCGGGATACGGCGCTTGAGCGGCACATTAGGGGTTGGAGTATCGAAGGAGATCCCCCCGGCCATCAGGCTCTGTAGCGATTCGCTCTTGATCTGAACACCCGACAAGCCGCCCGTGAGGGTAATACCACTGGCATTCCAGAAGCGTGTCGAGCCGTTGACCAGGCCGGCGTACTCCTTCTCGATGTGCACACCGATCAGCAGGCGCTTGCTTTTTTTCGAGAACTGATAGCTCTGTACAGAGCCAACTTTGACCTGACGATAAAGAACCGGACTACCAACCTCCAACGACCCGAGATTGTCACTGAACAGCACCAAATGCAGACCCGGTGCCTTCAGATCCAAGGGCGGCGCCTTGGCCCGCGCCTCGAATTCGCGCTGCGGAGAGGCGCCCTTCTCACCTGGGCGGATGGCAATGTAGTTACCTTTGACCAACGCCTCCAGACCGGTAATCCCGGCCAGCGAGATCGACGGCTTGACCACCCAGAACTGGGTACCATCAACCAGGTAATCTTCGGCCAGCGGATCCAGGGTCAGCTCAGCCATGGCGCTGGTGAGGTCACCGTCGACTTTCAGGTTTTTCAGCGAACCGACCTGAATGCCTTTGTACATCACCGGCGTACGACCCGCCTGCAGGCCTTCAAAGTCACCCAGCTTGACCTTGACACGAATACCCGCCTGGGCATCATCGAAGTCTTCATACAGGCGGAACGGTAAGCTCGGATCGGTTGGCGGGCTATCTTTACGGTGCTCTGGCGTAGCAAAGGCAATGCCGCCGGCAACGATGCTGGCCAGCGATTCACTGCGCACTTTCACCCCGGACAGGTTGGCATCAATGCTGATGCCACTAGCGTTCCAGAAACGTGTGTGTTTGCGCACCAGGTTGGTATAAGCCGGCTCAATGAAGACCTTGATCTCCACTGTCCCCTGATCTTCAGCGAGGCGATAGCTCTTCACCTTACCGACCTGGATCTGCTTGTAGAACACTGGGCTGTCACGGTTGAGCGAGCCCAGACGATCCGCCTTGAGCGTCAGGTGCAGCCCAGGCTCACTGTCAGACAGTGGCGGGGCCTCATCCAGCGCCTTGAAACTCTTTTTCGGCTCCCCTTCGCCTGGACTGATAGCAATGTAGTTGCCTGAAACCAGCGTCTCCAAGCCAGTGATCCCAGCCAGGCTGACGCTTGGCTTGACCAGCCAGAAACGGGTTCCACTGTTCAGGTGCGGCTCCGCGTCCTTGTTCATCTCGATGGTGGCGATCACACCGGTACTGTTGCCCTTGTCATCCAGTACCAGCTCTTTCACCTTACCGACCGACATGCCCTTGAAGACCACTTCGGTTTTGTTGGCAACGATGCCTTCGCCACTTTCAAAGCGGACCTCGATGTTCACGCCAGCGTCGCGGTACGCCTGCCAGCCAAGCCAACCACCGATGACCAGGGCGATCAGTGGCAATATCCATATGGCCGACCAGTTCGAAGCTGGGCGGGTTCTAGCCGTAGGTAAATCACTCATGGTCGTCATCCGACTCCGTGTTATCCCAAATCAGTCGGGGATCGAAAGTTACTGCTGCGAGCATCGTCAGAATCACCACACTGGCGAAGGCGACGGCGCCCAGATTGGCTTCGATGCTAGCGATCCTGCCGAAATTCACCACCGCCACCAGAATGGCGATCACGAAGATGTCGAGCATCGACCAGCGTCCGATAAATTCAATGAAGCGGTACATCAAGATCCGCTGCCGCGCCGAAAGCGGCTGATGGCGTTGCACCGAATAGAGCAACAGGCCGATACCCACTAATTTGAAGGTAGGTACCAAAATGCTGGCAATGAAAACCACGGCGGCAATCGGCAGCATGCCAAACTTAATCAGGGCAATGACGCCCGACATAATGGTGTCCGGCTCTCCCTGACCCAGCGTATTGACCGTCATGATTGGCAGTACGTTGGCCGGGATATAAAGAATCGCCGAGGTAAGCAGCAAGGCCCAGGTTCGTACCAGGCTGTTTGGCCGCCGCGCATGTACGATCGCGCCGCAACGACTGCACGTTTGTGAGGTACTTTCAGGCTCCTGACGATTCAGTTCATGGCATTCGCCACAAATCAGAATGCCAGCATCAATCGCACGCATGCAGGTCTTCCCCCGATAAAGCACTCCAGATCTGGTGGGGTGACATCACCACCTCCAGCCACACCTGCACCAATAGCAAACTGATAAAACAACCCAGACCCAGGCCGAGACTAATGTCTGCCAGGTCGACCAACTTGACCATGGCGACCAGCACGCCCATGAAATACACCTCAAGCATGCCCCATTCGCGCAGATGGTGATAAATGCGGTAAATCAACAACCCGTAGCTACGGGCGACATTAAAGCGAATGCTCAGCAACACAAACAGCTGACATAACAGCTTGAGCAAAGGGATCGCCATACTGCAGAGGAACACTACCACTGCCACTTCAGGCATTCCGGTGTTGAACAACCCAACCACGCCACTCCAGACCGTATCCTTGGTGCTCTGCCCCAATAGGTGGAGTTGCATGATTGGGATAAAGTTTGCGGGTATGTACAGCAGTAAGGCGGCTAAAACCAGCGCCAGGCTGCGTCCGACAACATTGTGGCGATGAGCATAGAGCTCGTAGCCGCAGCGTGGGCAATGCGCCTTTTCATCCAGTTTGAGCACAGGCTTGTGCATCAACAGGTCACATTCGTGACACGCCACCAATTGATCCAGAGGCAGGTCGGCGAGCTGATGGGATTCGACAGGGTCGGACATAGTGAACTTCTAAGTCAACACGAGGGCGGTATTCTAACCGATACGCGGGGCTCTGGATCGCGGGTCAAGCCCCCTCTCACAAAGCGTTGATCTGAGAACGGGCTGTGGGAGCCGGAAAAGACAAAACCCCTACCTGCAGATGCAGATAGGGGTTTCGGAATTTAATCTTGACGATGACCTACTCTC
>NZ_JBNPJT010000031.1:0-43204 GCF_050312595.1 Pseudomonas sp. UM16
TTGGTGGAGCTAAGCGGGATCGAACCGCTGACCTCCTGCATGCCATGCAGGCGCTCTCCCAGCTGAGCTATAGCCCCACAATGTCGCTCTGAACTGAATCGCTTGGCTGGGTGCTTCGCGCTTCATTTCGTTCATCGCTGTGGACGGGGCGCATATTAAGATCGGATTGCGAACCTGTCAAATATATTTTCAACAAAATTCAAAAAAAATTTCCGAGATAACAAACACTTACCACCCAAAGCAGGGAAACACCCCGGAATTACTGGGGTGAAACCCTGTGACAAAGCAATCAGGCAATGGTGCCCAACAGCTTCTCCCACTCTTTGTTTTCCTTCTTCGACACACCACCGAGCAGGTCCAGCGCCTGACGCAGGCGGTAGCGGGTCAGGTCAGGGCCGAGGATTTCCATCGCATCGAGCACTGACACCGAGCTGGCCTGGCCACTGATCGCGGCGAACATCAACGGCATGGCATCACGCAACTTAAGTTCCAGCGCCTCGACCACCGCCTGGATGCAGCCGGTAATACGGTCTTTTTCCCATTGACGCAGGCTTTCCAGCTTCCACAGGATCAGTTGCATGACCTGACGCACCTGGTCGGCCGACAGTTTTTTGTGCTCGAACAGTTTCGCATCGAGCTTGAGCGCACCTTCAAAGAAGAAGCCACCCAACGGCGCGATCTGGCTGAAAGTCTCTACCCTGCCCTGCACGTGCGGGGCGATCTTCATCATGTAGTCGCTGTTGAACGCCCACTTTTGCACGCGCGCAGCAAATTCTCCCACCGGCAAATCACGCAGCCACTGACCATTGAGCCAGGACAGCTTCTCGATGTCGAAGATCGGACCACCGAGGGACACCCGCGACAGGTCGAAGTGCTCGACCATCTCAGCCAGGGAGAACTTCTCGCGCTCATCGGGCATCGACCAGCCCATGCGCCCCAGGTAGTTGAGCATGGCTTCCGGCATGAAGCCCATGCGCTCATAGAAGGTCACTGAAGTCGGGTTCTTGCGCTTGGACAGCTTGCTTTTATCCGGGTTACGCAGCAGCGGCATGTAGCACAGGGTGGGTTGCTCCCAACCGAAGTACTCGTACAGTTTGATCAGCTTGGGCGCCGAGGGCAGCCACTCTTCGCCGCGCAGCACGTGGGTGATGCCCATCAGGTGGTCATCGACAACGTTGGCGAGGAAGTAGGTTGGCAGGCCGTCAGTCTTCATCAGCACCTGCATGTCCATGCGATCCCATGGGATCTCGACATCGCCACGCAGCAAGTCCGGCACCACGCAGACGCCTTCGCTCGGCACCTTCATGCGGATCACATGAGGCTCGCCAGCGGCCAGGCGACGCGCCACTTCTTCGGCCGACAGCAGCAAGGCACGACCGTCATAGCGCGGGGTTTCGCCGCGGGCCATTTGCTCGGCACGCATCTGGTCCAGCTCTTCGGCGGTGCAGAAGCACGGGAAGGCATGGCCCATGTCGACCAGTTGTTGGGCGTATTGCTTGTAGATATCGCCGCGCTCGCTCTGCCGGTACGGGCCATGCGGGCCGCCGACGTCCGGACCTTCGCTCCACTCGATACCGAGCCAGCGCAAGGCGTCGAAAATCTGCTGCTCGGACTCACGGGTCGAACGCAGTTGGTCGGTATCTTCGATACGCAGGATGAATTCGCCACCGTGCTGCTTGGCAAAGCAGTAGTTGAACAGGGCGATATAAGCGGTGCCGACGTGGGGATCGCCTGTCGGCGAAGGCGCGATGCGCGTACGAACGGTGGTCATGAAGAGTCTCGAACTAGAGATGAATCAAAGGCTGGATATTAACAGGGAGCGGGCACCCGGCTCCAGCAATGGGCGTGATCAGCACTTGTGGCGGTGGATCCAAACGCGGTTAAATTTGCTTACATTTTTGGAACGATAGTACCTCATGCCCGCCCAACTGAAACGTCGCCTCCTGGTTTTCCTGACCCTGGTCCTGCTGATCGCCCTCGCCTTTCTCGCCCAGTGGTACTTCAAGGGACGCTTCTACGAGAGCACCGACAATGCCTATGTGCAAGGCGAAATCACCCGGGTTTCCAGCCAGCTCAGCGCGCGCATCGACGAAGTACTGGTGCAGGATAACCAGCACGTGGCCAAGGGCGACCTGCTGGTGCGCCTGGAACCGGATGATTTCCGTCTGGCGGTGGAGCGCGCCCGCGCAGCACTGGATACCCGTGAAGCGGAGCGTCTGCAGGCCGAAAGCCGTCTGACCCAGCAATCGAGTTTGATCGCTGCCGGCCAGGCCCAGGTTGCCGCCAATCAGGCGACCCTAGGTCGCGCTGAACTTGACCTCAACCGCGCACAAGCCCTGCGCAAACCCGGTTATGTCTCGGAAGAACGCGTGACCACCCTGTCTGCGGAAAACCATGTCGCCCGCTCGCACGTCAGCAAAGCCCTGGCTGACCTGCAAGGCCAGCGCCAACAGGTCAACGCCTTGACCGCTGAAATCAAACGCCTCGACGCGCAGATCGTCAACGCCCGCGCCGACCTGGCGCAAGCTGAACTGAACCTGACTCGCAGCGAAATCCATGCCCCCATCAGCGGCATGATCGGCCAACGCGCCGCCCGCAACGGCCAAGTGGTACAAGCCGGCGCTTACCTGTTGTCGATCGTACCGGACCAGGACATCTGGATTCAGGCCAACTTCAAGGAAACCCAGATCGGCCATATGCAAGCCGGGCAGAGAGCCGAACTGGTGTTCGATAGCTACCCCGACACGCCGATCCAGGCGCAAGTCGACAGCCTGTTTGCCGCCTCTGGCGCCCAGTTCAGTCTGCTGCCACCCGACAACGCCACCGGTAATTTCACCAAAGTAGTGCAGCGTATTCCGGTGAAGTTGACCTTCGCCGCAGACAACCCGCTCAACGGCAGAATCCGCCCAGGCATGTCGGTTACCGCCACCGTGGACATCCGAGACAGCGCCAGCAATGGCCGGTGATCAACTGATCCGTCCCGTCGGCGAACCGAGCCGACGCGACTGGATCGCAGTGATGAGCGTCATGCTCGGCGCGTTCATGGCGGTACTGGACATCCAGATCACCAACTCCTCACTCAAGGACATCCAGGGCGCCCTTTCGGCCACCCTGGAGGAAGGCTCATGGATCTCCACCTCGTACCTGGTGGCCGAGATCATTATGATTCCGCTGACCGCCTGGCTGGTACAGCTGCTGTCGGCGCGGCGACTGGCGGTTTGGGTGTCTCTGGGCTTTCTGGTGTCGTCGCTACTGTGCTCGATGGCCTGGAACCTGGAAAGCATGATCATCTTCCGCGCCATGCAGGGTTTTACCGGCGGCGCGCTGATTCCCCTGGCCTTTACCCTGACCCTGATCAAACTGCCCGAACACCATCGTGCCAAGGGCATGGCCATGTTCGCCATGACGGCTACCTTTGCGCCGTCCATTGGCCCGACCCTGGGTGGCTGGCTGACCGAGAACTGGGGCTGGGAATACATTTTCTACATCAACATCCCACCGGGCCTGCTCATGATCGGCGGCCTGATGTATGGCCTGGAAAAGAAGCAAGCGCATTGGGAACTGCTGAAAAGCACCGACTACGCGGGCATCGTTACCCTTGGCGTCGGCCTCGGCTGCCTGCAGGTATTCCTTGAAGAAGGCCATCGCAAGGACTGGCTGGAGTCGAGCCTGATCGTCAGCCTCGGCAGCATCGCCCTACTGAGCCTGATCAGCTTTGTGATCGTGCAGTACTCCAAGCCCAACCCGCTGATCAATCTGCGCATTCTCGGTAACCGCAATTTCGGTTTATCGAGTATCGCCAGTTTAGGCATGGGGGTTGGCTTGTACGGTTCGATTTACCTGTTGCCGCTGTACCTGGCACAGATCCAGAACTACAACGCCCTGCAAATTGGCGAAGTGATCATGTGGATGGGGGTTCCCCAGCTGTTTCTGATTCCACTGGTGCCACAACTGATGAAGGTGATTTCGCCGAAGATTCTTTGCACCGTGGGTTTTGGCTTGTTCGGCCTGGCCAGCTTCGGCTCTGGGGTACTCAATCCGGACTTTGCCGGCGAGCAGTTCAACCATATCCAGATCGTCCGCGCCCTCGGGCAACCGATGATCATGGTGACCATCTCGTTGATCGCCACTAGCTACATCCTGCCTCAGGATGCGGGCTCGGCGTCGAGCCTGTTCAACATTCTGCGTAACCTCGGTGGCGCCATTGGCATTGCCCTGCTGGCGACGCTGCTGGATGCACGGAGCAAGGTGTATTTCGACTACCTGCGTGAGTCGCTGGTGCCGAGCAACCCGCAAGTGGCCGAGCGTTTGGCGCAGTTGGCTGAGAGACTGGGAAGTGATGCCGCCGCGCTGGGCAAGTTAAGTGAGATTACCCACCAGCAGGCGATGATCATGGCCTACAACGATGCCTTCCATTTTGTCGGCATTGGTTTGGCGATCAGCATGCTGGCGGTGTTGATGACGCGCAAGTTGCCGCAGGGTTTGAAGGCTGGGGAAGCTCACTGACCTGTGTTACAGGCTTTTTGACTCGTAACCGCTGTCTGATGGCAGCGGCTCCCCCCCTCAACCCGTAATCAAACGCTCACGCAATGCCGCAATCTCGTCACGCATCTGCGCTGCCGCCTCGAACTCCAGATCCCGCGCCAACTGGTACATCTTCTCTTCCAGCGCCTTGATGCGCTTGGCTATCTCGCCAGGCGAGCGCAATTCGGCCTCATACCGCGCACTTTCTTCGGCCGCCTTGGCCATGCCCTTGCGCTTCTTGCTGCGTGAGCCGGGCACGTTGGCGCCTTCCATGATATCGGTGATGTCCTTGACCACACCCTTGGGCACGATGCCATTGGCGGCGTTGAAGGCAATCTGCTTGTCACGGCGACGCTCGGTTTCGCCGATTGCCCGCTCCATTGAGCCGGTCACTCTGTCGGCATAGAGAATCGCCCGCCCATTGAGGTTACGCGCCGCCCGCCCGATGGTCTGAATCAGTGAGCGTTCAGAACGCAGGAAACCTTCCTTGTCGGCATCGAGGATCGCCACCAGCGACACCTCAGGCATGTCCAGGCCCTCGCGCAGCAAGTTGATCCCCACCAGTACATCGAAGGTGCCCAGGCGCAGATCGCGAATGATTTCGACCCGCTCCACCGTGTCGATATCCGAGTGCAGATAGCGAACCCGCACGTCGTGATCGGCCAGGTAATCAGTGAGGTCCTCGGCCATACGCTTGGTCAGGGTCGTGACCAGTACCCGCTCCTCCACCGCCACACGCTTGCGGATTTCCGAGAGCAGGTCGTCAACCTGGGTGGTGGCCGGACGCACTTCAACCTGCGGGTCGACCAGACCGGTCGGACGCACCACCTGCTCCACGACCCTGCCAGCATGCTCGGCCTCATAGTTGCCTGGGGTAGCGGAAACGAAGATGGTCTGTGGGCTGACGCTCTCCCACTCATCGAAACGCATCGGCCGGTTGTCCAGCGCCGATGGCAGGCGGAAGCCGTACTCGACCAGGGTTTCCTTGCGCGAGCGGTCGCCTTTGTACATTGCCCCGACTTGCGGAACGCTGACGTGGGATTCGTCGATCACCAGCAATGAGTCAGGCGGCAGGTAATCATAGAGAGTCGGCGGCGGCGCGCCGGCCGGACGCCCGGAGAGGTAGCGCGAGTAGTTCTCGATGCCGTTGCAGTAACCCAGTTCGAGGATCATTTCCAGGTCAAAGCGGGTGCGTTGCTCCAGACGCTGGGCTTCGACCAGCTTGTTGGCCTTGTGCAAGTATTCGAGGCGTTGCTGCAATTCCTCCTTGATGCCCTCCACCGCGTCGAGCAGGGTTTCACGTGGCGTTACATAGTGGCTCTTGGGATAGAAAGTAAAGCGCGGCAACTTGCGAATCACCTCGCCGGTCAACGGGTCGAAGGCGGCAATGTTCTCCACTTCATCATCGAACAGTTCGATGCGGATGGCTTCCAGGTCCGATTCGGCCGGGAAAACATCTATCACATCACCGCGCACGCGAAAGGTGGCGCGGGCAAAGTCCATTTCGTTGCGGGTGTACTGCAAGTCGGCCAGGCGACGCAGCAAGGCACGTTGATCGAGCTTGTCGCCGCGATCGACGTGTAAAACCATCTTCAGGTAGGTTTCCGGGCTGCCCAAACCATAGATACACGACACCGTAGTGACGATGATCGCGTCGCGACGCTCGAGCAGCGCCTTGGTCGCCGACAGGCGCATCTGTTCGATATGGTCGTTGATCGAAGCATCCTTCTCGATGAAGGTGTCAGACGACGGCACATAGGCTTCGGGTTGGTAGTAGTCGTAGTAGGAAACAAAATACTCGACCGCGTTATTGGGGAAAAACGCCTTGAACTCGCCATACAACTGCGCCGCCAGGGTCTTGTTCGGCGCCAGCACCAGGGTCGGCCGCTGCACCTGGGCGATGACGTTGGCGATGCTGAAGGTCTTGCCCGAGCCGGTCACCCCGAGCAGCGTCTGATGCGCCAGGCCCGCTTCGATGCCCTCGACCATCAGGCGAATAGCTTCGGGCTGGTCGCCGGCTGGCTGGAAACGGGTGACGAGCTGGAACTCGGACATGACAAACCTCTGTGTTAGCGCGACGTTTTTGCGCAAATGCTGGCAACTGTATTTATAGACAGTACTTATACCCAATTAGGGGTCAAGAACGCCAGTTTCAACTCAGTGTCGCGAGCATTTCTGAGTATGGACCGGTCAATTCGACTAACGGTCGAAAAATATTCAGCGAAACAGCAGGAAAAGCTGCGTCAGACTGTCGCCGTGACCGATGGGTATCACTATACTGACTCCCCGTTTGTGCACCGCTCTAGTGCATTCGGCTGGAGCGTGCGGACCTCTTCCACTCTCCATTCAGAGCCAAGGTAATAATGAGCCTGTTTTCCGCTGTCGAGCTGGCACCACGCGATCCCATTCTGGGCCTCAACGAAGCTTTCAACGCCGATACCCGTAGCAATAAGGTCAACCTGGGTGTAGGTGTTTACTGCAACGAAGAAGGGCGTATCCCACTGCTGCGCGCAGTGATCGAAGCCGAAACCCAGCGCGCTGCCCAGCACGCTTCCCGCGGTTACCTGCCGATCGACGGCATCGCCGCCTACGACCAGGCTGTGCAGAAACTGCTGTTCGGTGCCGAGTCGCCACTGCTGGCCGCTGGCCGCGTGATCACCACCCAGGCCGTCGGCGGTACCGGCGCGCTGAAGATCGGTGCCGACTTCCTCAAGCAAGTGTCGCCCAACGCCGTTGTGGCAATCAGCGACCCGAGCTGGGAGAACCATCGCGCCCTGTTCGAAACCGCCGGTTTCCCGGTACACAACTACCGCTATTACGACGCTGCTACTAACGACGTCAACCGCAGCGGCATGCTCGAAGACCTCAATGCCCTGCCGTCCGGCTCGATCATCGTGCTGCACGCCTGCTGCCACAACCCAACAGGCGTCGACCTGAGTCTGGACGACTGGAAAAACGTCCTGGAAGTGGTCAAGGCCAAGGGCCACGTGCCATTCCTCGACATGGCCTACCAGGGCTTTGGCGATGGTATCCACGAAGACGCCTTCGCAGTGCGCCTGTTCGCCGAGTCGGGCCTGAACTTCTTCGTCTCCAGCTCGTTCTCGAAATCCTTCTCGTTGTACGGCGAGCGCGTTGGCGCCCTGTCGATCATCACCGAGTCCAAGGAAGAGAGCGCGCGCGTACTGTCCCAGGTCAAGCGCGTGATCCGCACCAACTATTCCAACCCGCCGACCCACGGCGCCAGCATCGTCGCCGCCGTGCTCAACAGCCCGGAACTGCGGGCGATGTGGGAAGAAGAACTGGGTGAGATGCGCCAGCGCATCCACGGCATGCGCAAGCAGATGGTCGAGCTGCTGGCCGAATACGGCGCCCAGCGTGACTTCAGCTTCGTCGGCCGTCAGCGCGGCATGTTCTCCTACTCGGGCCTGACCGTTGAGCAAGTGGCGCGCCTGAAGAACGAGTTCGGCATCTATGCTTTGGATACCGGGCGCATCTGCGTGGCCACCCTGAATCAGAGCAACATTCATGGCGTGACCAAGGCGATCGTCGAGGTCCTGTAACTGACCTTTTGCTCGGGGGAGGCTTGACTTCCCCTTAGCAATCAGTAAGATACGCCACAGATTCCGCGATAGCTCAGTCGGTAGAGCAAATGACTGTTAATCATTGGGTCCCAGGTTCGAGTCCTGGTCGCGGAGCCAAACACTTGAAAAACCTCCAGTTGCGCTGAGCACTGGAGGTTTTTTCGTTTCAGTGCCTGACTCGCGCCTCACGACTGACAGGGCGCCGATCTTCCACCAGCGCCCCGCCCATAAAATCAGCTGCGGCCAATGGGGTAGAAGACGCCACCGCTCCACACCCCCAGCCATTGCTGACCGTCGATCTGCCGCGGCTCGGCCAGTTCTACCAGCTGATAGAACACATTGCGATGGATCAGCGCCTCGAGGTTGCTGCGCATGTGCACGTAGGGCGACGGCTCTTGAGTACTCGGGTCGACCTCGAAGCGCAGAGGGTGCTCAGGCCCTGCATCAACCTGATCCTCGACATTACTGGTAAAGCGCAGCACCTGCTGCTCGCCGCTGCCCTGCACCGCCACCGCTACCGCCACGAACGGCGCGTCATCGACCTTGATGCCGACCTTCTCCACTGGCGTTACCAGGAAGTAGTCATCACCATCACGGCGCATGATGGTGGAGAACAAGCGAACCATCGGCTTGCGTCCGATGGGTGTGCCCAGGTAGTACCAGGTACCGTCCCGAGCGATGCGCATGTCGATATCGCCACAGAAGTCGGGGTTCCACTGATGCACCGGTGGCAGCCCCTTGTCGGACTTGGGAATCTGCGCCAACAGATCGTTGGCCTTGCCACTCTCGGTCATCACCCTCTCCTCAACGACTCATGCCTAAAAGGCTACGAGCGTAATCCTCAAGGGGTGGGCCGAGCAAATCTTCTGGCTTGTTATCGTGGAACGTCAGCAATCCGCCGCGGCTTTTGATCCGCGCGGTATCGATCAGGTAGCGTGTGTTGGTTTCAATGAGCATCAACTGGACAATACCGGTATCGACACCCAGACGGTCGAGCGCCTGCTCGTCATACCACTCATCACCATTGCCGATGCGGTCATCGGTTCGGGCAAAGCGCGCATACAACAGGTAATGGGCGCCCACTGAGCGGGCCTCAACCAACGCCTGTTCCAACCCCAACGGCCCCTCGGCCCGACGGACCATGGGGAAGTATTCGATAAAGCCCTTGAAGGCCTCCTCGGCCACCACGTTAGGCCGTGGATAAGGGCCCTTGCCTGGTGGCACGAAGGCCCCCTGACCGATGTAAATGAATGAATCAGGTTGCAGACGCACCGACAGCGAACGACGAGTGTCACTGTGATCGAGCAGACCGGCGTCGCTCATTTGATAACGGGCACCCTCGCCCATATCGCTGACTGTCATGCAACCGCCCAGCGCCATCAGCGCCAGCAGCAGAACCAGGCTACGCATCTATCCTCCAGAAGCCGGTGACGGAAAACCGGCGAACAGCTGACAGATGCAGCTTTTGCGCCAGTCTTAGCCGCCGATGATTTTCATCACCGTTGCCCCACCGGAAAACGCCACCGGCTGTTTGTCGCCCAGCGCTTTGACGAGCAATCCTTGCAAGGCGGGCAAGGCCTGATGACGCGGTTTATCCAGCAGGTCGCCGATAAAGTGACGGTTACTCGATGACAAGCAGCCATGCAACCAACCCGTGGAGGACAGGCGCAAGCGTGAACAGGTCCGACAGAACGGCACGCTTTCGTTGGCGATTACGCCAAAATAGCCCTGACCGGGAATCTGGTAGCGCAGGGCCGTGGCATCCACTGGTGCATTGGCCTGCAGGTACTCGTAGCGTTCGCCAATCAACTGCAACAGGTGCTCGAGACTGACGAACTGCTGCAGGAAGGCATTGCTGTCACGGGCCAGATGGCCCATGCGCATCAACTCGATGAAACGCAGCTCGAATCCGCGGGCCAGGCAATAGTCCAGCAGCGGTACCACCTGATCAAAGTTCTGCCCACGCAAGGGCACCATGTTGACCTTGATCTTCATCCCCGCCGCACTGGCTTGCTCCATGCCATCGAGCACCGTGGCCAGGTCGCCACCGCGGGCAATGCGCCGAAATGCATCGGGATCGAGCGTATCAAGGGACACGTTGAGGCGACGAATACCGGCAGCACGCAGCAGCGGCAGCTTGCGCGCCAGCAACTGGCCATTGGTGGTCAGGCTGATTTCGTCCAGGCCCAGGTCAGCGATGGAAGTCAGGAAGGTTTCCAGCTTGGGACTGACCAATGGCTCGCCGCCGGTCACCCGCACTCGCTCAATGCCGGCAGCTTCGATCAGATAAGCCACACCACGCGCCATGGCTTGCGCCGACAGCTCATCCTGGGCTGCCACCAGACGTTTACCGTCCGGAACGCAATAGGTACAGGCATAGTTGCAGGCAGCGGTGAGGCTGACACGCAAGTTGCGAAAACGCCTGCCTTGGCGGTCGACGATCATGGGTGACTCCGGCATGGATGAATCGGGCCTGCAAAACCTGACTCAAAAATCAGGTTTTTGCAAGCCTCTTACATGAGTATAGGCCTGCGGGCTTATCTCAGTCGCGCCGTCACCCCGTAAAACGGCTCAGTTGCCGGCAACATCCGGATCACGCTTGCGCTTGTTGCCCATGCGCACACCGATGTCCATGAGGAACTGGAAGAAACCTTCCTGATCTTCTAGCACATTGCTCCAGAACGGCGAGTGATAGAGCGCCACAGCACCATGCACCAACGCCCAGGCGGCACAGTAGTGGAAGTACGGCGGCACGTCTTCGAGCTTGCCTTCGCTGATGCGGCCCTTGATCAGCAGGGTCAGGCGCTCGAAGTTGGAGGCGCGGATCTTGTGCAGCTCCTCGACCATCTCCGGCACCTGGTTACCTTTGACCACTTTCTCTTCGAGGCGGTCGAACAAGCGGTAGCGCTGCGGATCACGCATGCGGAATTCGAAGTAGGCTCGCGACAGCGCTTCCTTGTCGCGGTCGACGTCGGCAGAGTGCAACAGTTCGTTCAAATCGCGCTCGTAGTCGAGCATCAGGCGCAGGTAGATTTCCGCCTTGGATTTGAAATGCTTGTAGATCGTGCCTTTGCCGATACCGACTGCATCAGCGATCATCTCGACGGTGACGCTGTCTTCACCCTGTTCGAGAAACAGCTTGAGCGCGGTATCGAGAATTTCTTGCTCACGGCGACGAAACTCACGGACCTTACGAGGTTCTTTCTGCATAAGAAGGACTGGATCAAAATCGAAGCCGGTTATTATGCCTAACTTGCGCCAAAATGCACGGATCATCCGACCATGTCTATCTTTCTTGATGAGTTTGAGCAGGCCTCAGGCCTTCGCTATCTGAACCACGCAGCCGTCGCACCCTGGCCCAGAAGGGCCAGCCAGGCCGTTGCCCGCTTCGCCAATGAGAACGTTTTGCTCGGTGCCAGGGACTATTCGGACTGGATGGCCATGGAGCAGCGCCTGCGCGAACGCTTGATGCGCCTGACGAATGCGCCATCGACTGATGATATCGCCCTGGTCAAAAATACTTCCGAAGCGCTTTCATTCGTCGCGTTCGGGCTGCAGTGGCAGACAGGTGACCAGATTGTCATCAGCGATGAAGAGTTCCCCTCCAATCGCATCGTCTGGGAAGCCTTAGCCGATCAGGGTGTTGAAGTGCTCCAGGTGAGCCTTAAAGGCCAGGACCCGGAAACCGATCTGCTCGCTGCCTGCGGCCCGCGCGTGCGCCTGCTGGCAATTAGCGCAGTGCAGTTCGCCAGCGGCTTGCACTTGGACCTGGCACGACTCGGCCAGGGCTGCCGCGAGCGAAACGTACTGTTTTGTATTGACGCCATCCAGCAGTTGGGCGCCCTACCCTTTGATGTCCAGGCTTATCAGTGCGACTTCGCCATGGCTGACGGCCACAAATGGATGCTCGGCCCGGAAGGCCTGGGCGTGTTCTATTGCCGTGCAGAGGTTCGTGCGCAACTGAAGCTCAGTGAGTATGGCTGGCATATGCTTGAACACATGGGCGACTACAGCCGCACCACGTGGGAACCAGCCCGCAGCGCCCGACGTTTTGAGTGCGGCAGCCCGAACATGCTGGGCGCGGCGGCACTGGATGCCAGCTTGTCGTTGCTTGAAGAGGTTGGCATGGAACAGGTAGCGACACTGCTTGCCGAGCGCGTGCAGTGGTTCTACGACGGATTGGCGGCCATTCCCGGGGTAACGGTGCACAGCCCGGAGGATCCACAACGCCGGTCGGGGATCGTTTCGTTCAGCATCGCGGGGGTTGAAAACACCGAGACCTATCTGCGCCTCAAGCAGGAACAGGTGGTTTGCATCACCCGTGGGCCTGGGGTGCGGTTTTCCCCGCACTTCTACACCACCAAGCAGGTGATCGACGAAACTCTGCAAATTGTCAGGCAGATAGCAGAGCGATGAGTGCTCAGCAGGCGTGGCTGTATTCCAAATCTGTTTAAAAAACGACCAGGCAACGCTGGCAGCCCGCCAATCCTGACCAATACTTCAGGTGTTGGCGCGGCACACCCCCCCAGTGGCGCGCCGATAAAGGTGCTCAGGGACCGCGTACCTTTGTTTTACTCCTAATGGTCTTAACCCGGATTCACCCCCCAGAACCCGGGTTTTTTTTGCCTGCGATTTATTACACCTGCAGGAGCGGGATCAGGTCACCCGTGCCAATGGGAACAGGCGCTTGAAGTTGGCGGTGGTCTGCTCAGCCAATTGCTCGTAGCGCTCACCGCGCACCATTGCCACGAACTCCGCCACTTCGCGCACGTATTGCGGCAAGTTTGCTTTGCCCCGGTAGGGAATCGGCGCCAGATAAGGCGAGTCGGTCTCGACCAGCAAGCGGTCAGCCGGTACTTGCCGGGCAACATCGCGCAAGGCATCGGCATTGCGAAAGGTGACAATGCCGGACAAGGAGATGTAATAGCCCAGGTCCAACGCAGCCTTGGCCATGTCCCAGTCTTCGGTGAAGCAATGCAGCACACCCGCCTGGTCCAGGTCTGCTTCGCGCAATAGCGTCAGGGTGTCAGCACGCGCCGCACGGGTGTGGATAATCACCGGCTTACCCGTAACCTGCGCAGCCTGCAAGTGCAAGCGGAAGGAGTCTTGCTGCACCTGCGCCGCTTCCGGCTCGTAGTGGTAGTCCAGGCCGGTTTCGCCAATGGCCACCACATGCGGGTGCTCAAGCTCCTTGAGCAACCAGTCCAGCGGCGGCGCGCCGTCCGGGGTCAGATCCAGCGGGTGAATACCCACCGAACAGTCGACGTCGGCATAACGCTCACTCAGATCCTTGACCGCCTTGGCATTATCGGCGCTGACGCCGATGCACAGGAAGTGACCGACGCCGCGGGCACGGGCGGCGTCCAGCGCTGCATCCAGGGAGCCCTGGTGAGCACTGAGGTCGAGACGATCGAGGTGGCAATGGGAATCTACAAGCATGGGCACATGACAACACTGAAATTAAATAATGGGCAGCTCGACTCACCGCTGGCCGGGCAACATCGCCCAGGAGGCCAGTAACGCTTCGAGCAACAACACGCGATTGAGATTGGCCTTGGCCAAGACCTTCTGGCGCTGGGCGAGGATCCAGTCCTGGATCTCCAGGACCTTGCCCTGGCCGCTCTTCTGCGCCAGGTATTGCACAACCTTGCGCATATCGCTCAAGCCTAAACCTTCCTCGTCCTCGGTCAACTGATAGCGCAGGATGAGGTTTGACCAGTCGCAGAACCAGTCGAATAGCTGCAATAAGGGAATGGCATTCCAGGCTTCGGCCAACTGACTGGGCGATTGCTGCTGCTTGAGCAGTTTCTTCACCCCATCGACCACCAGCGCCCGCTGCTCGCGGATTCCCTGCGCCTGCAGTTTGACTGCCGCCAAGGGTGAACCTGCGGCTAGCGTAAGCAACTCAAGGCGCTCCTGTTCATCGCATTCAGGCAATGCCGAACTCAACCAAGCCAAGCTTTGTGCGGCATCAGGCAATGGGCACGCCTGCTGCACACAACGACTCTTGATGGTCGCCAACAAGCGGCTGGGCTGGTGACTGACCAATAGCAGCACGGTGTTGCCGGAAGGTTCTTCCAGGCTTTTGAGCAAGGCGTTGGCAGCGTTGATGTTCATCGCTTCGACCGGCTCAATCAGCACCACCTTGCGCCCGCCCAACTGCGCGGTCTGGACCACGAAGGACACCAGGTCACGCACCTGATCGACCTTGATCGGCTTATCGGCCTCCTCCGGCTCCAACACGTAGTTGTCCGGATGACTGCCGGCCACCAGTAACAGGCACGACTTGCATTGCCCACAGGCATGCAGGTTGGCTGGCCGCTGGCACAGCAGCAAGGCCATCAGGCGCTCGGCCAAGGCCCGCTTACCGATGCCTTGCGGCCCATGCAACAGGTAGGCGTGAGCATGCTGAGTGCGTCCCGCCAGTTGTCGCCACAACGCCTGCTGCCAGGGAAAGGCCTCAGCCACGGCCGCGTTCCACAATCTGCGGCAGCAAGGCATCCAATGCCTGCTGCACCTGGGGCAACGACTGCGCGGCATCGATCAATAGATACTGCTGCGGGGCCGCCTTGGCGCGTGCCAGGTAAGCCTGACGGACAGCTTCGAAGAAGGCTTTGCCTTCTTGCTCGAAACGATCCAGACGACCACGGGCCGCCGCCCGTGACAGGCCAATCTCTACCGGCAGATCGAAGACCAGGGTCAGGTCCGGGCGCAGTGTACCCTGAACAAATTGCTCAAGGGTGGCAATACGCTCCACGCAAAGCCCACGACCACCGCCCTGATAGGCGTAGGTAGCGTCGGTGAAGCGATCACACAACACTACCGCGCCACGCGCCAGCGCCGGGCGAATGACCTGCGCCAAGTGCTGGGCACGGGCGGCGAAAACCAACAGCAGCTCCGTGTCGGCATCCATCGGTTCATCGCTAGGGGCCAGCAGCAATTCACGAATTCGTTCGGCCAGCGGCGTGCCGCCAGGCTCTCGGGTCAGCACCACATCCATGCCCTGGGCCCGCAAGTGCTCGGCAAGGTACTCGCGATTGGTGCTCTTGCCCGCGCCTTCGGGGCCTTCCAGGGTGATAAACAAGCCGCTCACAGGCAGTCCTTACAGTTGATCATTGCGGGGAGGTTTCACTGGCCGGTGCCGACTGCTCAGGCGCGGGCTCAGGACTCACCTCGGTGGGTTCCGGGGTCTGCGGCTCGACCGCAGGTTCAGCCTCAGGCTCGATCACCGGTGCCGGGCTCGAACGGTAGTCGGCACGGCGCTTGATCTGATACTCGCGAACTGCTGAGTTATGCGCATCCAGGTCATCAGAGAAAATGTGGCTACCGTCGCCACGGGCGACGAAATACAGGCTGCTGCCCGGCGTCGGGTTCAACGCGGCATGAATGGCTTCACGCCCGACCATGGCGATCGGCGTCGGTGGCAGCCCCGCATTGGTATAGGTGTTGTAGGGCGTCGGCTCACGCAGGTCGGCGCGGGTGATCTTGCCGTTGTAGCGCTCGCCCATGCCGTAGATTACCGTCGGGTCAGTCTGCAGCAACATGCCAATACGCATGCGGCGCACGAACACCCCGGCGATTTGCCCACGCTCCTGAGGCACACCGGTTTCCTTCTCCACCAGCGACGCCATGATCAGCGCCTGGTACGGATCACGGTATGGCAAATCGGCCGGACGCTCGGCCCACTCCTTGGCCAGCACCTCATCGAGGCGCGCATACGCCTGCTGGAGAAACTCCACGTCAGTCATGCCACGCACGAAGCGGTAGGTGTCAGGGAAGAATCGCCCTTCTGGAAAAACTCCGGGGTGACCGAGCTTGTCCATCACCTCGGCATCGCTGAGGCCATCGAGGGTCTGCTTGATCTTTTCATGCTTGGCCACTGCCGAGCGCACCTGACGGAAGTTCCAGCCTTCAACCAGGGTCAGGCTGTACTGCACGACATCACCCCGGCGCCAGACTTCGAACAGCTCGCGTACGGTCATGCCAGGGGTCATGCGGTATTCGCCGGTATGCAACGGCACACCGGCCATATTGAAGCGCCAATACAGACGCAGCCAAAAGGCATCGTCGAGCAGGCCTTGGCTCTCCATACGGTAGAACATACGGTTAGGGTTGGTGCCAGTGGGCACGTCGAGCAGTTGTTCCTGACTCACGTGCAGGGTCTGCTCAAGTGCTGAGTTCACTTTCCAGGCCGAAAACCCCAGGAACAGGCCTGCCAGGATCAATCCAGTCTCCAGCAGCACCAAGAATTTACGTCTCACAAATCAGGTATCCAGTAGCGTACGGGCAATGGCCTGCAGTTTACGGGTGAGCGGGCCCGGCGACCAGTTCAGCGATGCAAATGCCCGCACTGGCCAGATCCCGTAGACACTGTTGCAGACGAAGACTTCATCGGCTTGCTCCAGGTCCTGCAGGGATAGATCGCTGATGCGCAGGGTGATTCCGGCATCAGTTGCCTGCTCGATCAGCGCTGCACGCATCACTCCGGCCACACCACTGCGACTCAGGTCAGCAGTCAGCAATTCAGCGCCACGGACCAAAAAGAGATTGCTGAACACCCCTTCAATGATCCGCCCCGAGGTGTCACGCATCAAGCCTTCAGCATGGTCGCTGTCTTGCCATTCAGCTCGCGCCAGTACCTGCTCAAGGCGATTGAGGTGCTTGAGCCCGGCCAGCAGCGGCTGCTGGGCAAGACGCGTGGAACAGTCGAACAGGCGCACACCTTGCTCGGCATGCTCGGCTGGATACGCGGGCAAAGGGCTGCCCTGAAGAATACGCCGTGGTGCCACGCCAGCGGCCGGCGCGTAGCCGCGCTGACTGTCACCACGCACTAGAATAAGTTTGAGCACACCGTCACCCAGCGCACTGGCGTAACGGCATAACTCATCTGCGATCAACGCCTGATCGGCATCGATTGCCAGGCGCTGGCAACCCAGCGCCAGGCGTTCGAGATGATAGCCGAGCAATGATGGCCGCCCCGCCCTGACAGCAATGGTCTCGAACAGACCATCGCCGTAGGCCAGGGCCCGGCTTTGCAGGTTGACTGCATCCGCCGGCAGGCCATCGAGCCAGCTGTGCATCAGCCGGCGAACCGGCGGAACACCAGCGAGCCGTTGGTACCGCCAAAGCCGAAGGAGTTGGACAGCACCACATCAATCGGCATATTGCGCGCCTCGTGTGCGACGAAGTCCAAGTCGCAGCCGGCATCTGGCTCATCGAGGTTGATAGTCGGCGGGGCAACCTGGCCGTTGATCGACAGCACGCTGAAGATCGCCTCAACCGCACCGGCAGCACCGAGCAGGTGACCGGTCATCGATTTGGTCGAGCTGACAGCCAACTTGTAGGCGTGATCAGCGAACACCGACTTGATCGCCGAAGACTCGGCCAGGTCGCCGGCCGGCGTCGAGGTGCCATGGGCGTTGATGTAGTTGACCTGATCGGGATTCAGACCGGCATCGCGCAGCGCGTTGACCATGCAGCGCGCGGCACCGCTGCCGTCTTCCGGCGGCGAGGTCATATGGTAGGCGTCGCCACTCATGCCAAAACCAACCAGCTCGGCATAGATTGTCGCCCCACGGGCCTTGGCGTGCTCGAGCTCTTCGAGCACCAGCGCACCGGCACCGTCAGCCAGAACGAAGCCATCACGACCTTTGTCCCACGGACGACTGGCGCGGGCCGGGTCGTCATTGCGGGTCGACAGTGCTCGCGAGGCACCAAAGCCGCCCATACCCAGACCACAAGCAGCCATTTCGGCACCGCCGGCAATCATCACGTCGGCTTCACCGAAGGCAATGTTGCGCGCCGCCATACCGATGCAGTGAGTACCGGTGGTACAGGCTGTGGCAATGGCGTAGTTAGGTCCCTGTACCCCCAGATGGATCGACAGGAAACCGGAAATCATGTTGATGATCGAACCCGGCACGAAGAACGGCGAAATGCGCCGCGGGCCCTGCTCATGCAAAGTCCGGCTGGTTTCTTCGATATTGGTCAGGCCACCGATACCCGAGCCCATGGCTACGCCAATGCGCTCGCGGTTGGCGTCGGTAACTTCCAGGCCAGCGTTGCGCACTGCCTGAAAACCGGCTGCCAGGCCGTACTGAATGAACAGATCGAGCTTGCGGGCTTCCTTGACCGACAGGTATTGCTCAACCTCGAAGCCCTTTACCGAGCCGCCAAAACGGGTGGAGTAGGCAGACAGGTCCGTGTGTTCAATCAGACCTATGCCACTGCGGCCAGCCAGAATGCCCTGCCAACTGCTCGGCACATCCGTACCCAGTGGCGACAGCATACCCATACCGGTGACCACGACGCGTCTACGCGACACAGCACTCTCCTTATTCAATTGACTACATCTCTTGTAAAGAAAAAACCGCACGCCGGCGAAGGCAGTGCGGTTTTTCCATGACAAGAAGCGACGACTACAACGTCTTAAGCCTGGTGGCTGGTGACGTAGTCGATAGCAGCTTGAACAGTAGTGATCTTCTCGGCTTCTTCGTCAGGGATTTCGGTCTCGAATTCCTCTTCCAGAGCCATCACCAGCTCAACGGTGTCAAGGGAATCGGCACCCAGATCTTCGACGAAGGAAGCAGTGTTCACTACTTCTTCTTCTTTAACGCCCAGTTGCTCGGCGACGATTTTCTTGACGCGTTCTTCGATGGTGCTCATACCTTGTTTTCACTCCTAATGGACATATGTCAGGCAGCTGGCCGGTGTGTAAGTGTATAGAAAGACGTCTGCTTTTCAAGCTCAACACGTCTCGCCAGACCACACCTGCCAACCGACTAGAATCTGGTTGCAGCTTTATAACGGATTTTAGACAGCTCGTATGACATTTTTTTGAAGCAATCCGTCACATTGGATTTACATATACATGCCGCCGTTGACCGGAATGGTCGCGCCGGTCACATAACCTGCGCCCTCAGAGGCCAGGAAAGCGACCACATTGGCGATCTCCTGAGCCTGGCCCAGACGCCCCAACGGGATCTGGGTCTGCAGTGCTTCGCGCTGCGCTTCCGGCAGTTCGCGGGTCATGTCGGTATCGATAAAGCCCGGCGTCACCGAGTTCACAGTAATCGCACGGGAGCCGACTTCACGCGCCAGAGCACGGCTGAAACCTTCCAGCCCGGCCTTGGCGGCAGCGTAGTTGACCTGCCCGGCGTTACCCATGGCACCTACCACCGAACCGATGCTGATGATACGACCCCAGCGCGCCTTGGTCATGCCACGCAGCACGCCCTTGGACAGACGGTAGAGGCTGTTGAGGTTGGTATCGATGACATCGAACCACTCATCATCCTTCATGCGCATCATCAGGTTGTCACGGGTAATACCGGCGTTGTTAACCAGAATGGTCGGCGCGCCGAATTGCTCCTGGATCTTGGCCAGGGTAGCGCTGACCGACTCGTCGCTGGTCACGTTCAGTTCCAGGCCGGTGCCGGTGATGCCGTGTTCCTTGAGGGTCGCAGCGATACGCTCAGCGCCGGAAGCGGAGGTGGCGGTACCGATCACAGTAGCGCCCAGACGGCCCAGTTCCAGGGCGATAGCCTGGCCAATACCACGGCTGGCGCCGGTAACCAGGGCAACTTTACCTTGCAGGCTCATGCAAGCTTCTCCTAAATCAGGCCAGCGCCGCGCGGGTGGCGGCGAAAGCATCCGGGGTGTTGAGGTTAGAGGTGTTCACGCCATCAGCGCAGCGCTTGTTCAGGCCAGCCAGGACCTTGCCCGGGCCACACTCGACCAGTTGCACCGCGCCATTGGCAGCCAGGGTCTGTACGCATTCGACCCAACGCACCGGTTTGTACAGCTGCTCGAGCAGGTCACGCTTGAGGGTGTCCAGGTCAGCGGCAACAGCCGCGCTGACGTTCTGCACAACCGGAATTTGCGGCGCCTGCCAATCGATGGCATTGACCGACTCGGCAAAACGCTCGGCAGCCGGACGCATCAGCTCGCAGTGCGACGGCACGCTCACCGGCAACGGCAAGGCACGCTTGGCACCCTTGGCCTTGCAGGCTTCCATGGCGCGCTCGACGGCCGCCTTGGCACCGGCGATGACCACCTGACCAGGCGAGTTGAAGTTCACCGCACTGACTACTTCGCCCTGCGCCGCTTCGGCGCAAATCGCAACGACGCCGGCGTCGTCCAGACCGAGAATCGCCGCCATGGCGCCCTGCCCAGCCGGCACGGCCTCTTGCATGAGCTCGCCGCGACGCTTCACCAGCTTCACGGCATCAGCCAGGCTCAGGCTGCCAGCGGCGACTAGCGCACTGTATTCGCCCAGGCTATGCCCGGAAACGAAAGCCGGACGCGCACCGCCCTCAGCCAGCCACAGACGCCACAGGGCGATCGAGGCGGTGAGGATGGCCGGCTGGGTTTTGTCGGTTTGATTGAGTTGCTCTTCCGGACCCTCTTGGGTCAGCGCCCAGAGGTCATAGCCCAGAGCCTCGGAGGCCTCACGGAAGGTGTCAATAACCAGTGGATACTGGGCGCCCAGCTCGGCGAGCATGCCGAGGGACTGTGAACCTTGACCGGGAAAGACGAATGCGAGGGATGCAGACATTGAACAAGCCCCTAATGATCTTGTCGTCGGAAATGAAGCACCCAGCACCTGGCTGAGCACAAGAAACTGAAGACTTGGATGATAACGCGGACCAAGCGGTCACATTTAACCACTTCCTGCGGCATATGCCTAAAGCAACAGGTCTTCCAGGCGGCCGTGCAGACGCTGCGGGAGGTTCTCCTGGATTTCGATCAGAGCGCGCTGAATTGCGCTTTGAAAGCCCTGCACGCCGGCAGAACCATGGCTTTTGATGACGATACCCTGCAGGCCAAGGAAGCTTGCGCCATTATGCCGCGCCGGGGCCAGGTCAGCCTGCAGGCGCCTGAGCAGCGGCATGGCCACGGCACCCGCCAGACGCGCGCCGAATCCGCCCTTGAACAACGCCTCGATGCGCGCGCCGATCATGGTAGCCAGGCCTTCGCTGGACTTGAGCAGGATATTGCCGACAAAACCGTCGCACACCACTACATCCGCTTCACCACGGTACAGGCCATCGCCTTCGACGAAGCCAATGTAGTTAAGCCCAGGGGCGTTCTGCAACAGGCTGGCTGCCAACTTGACCTGCTGGTTACCTTTTATGTCTTCGGTACCGACATTGAGCAGCGCTACACGAGGCCGGGAAATACCCAAGGCCTGAGCCGCCACCGAGCCCATCACAGCAAACTGAAAGAGATTCTCTGCACTGCAGTCGACATTGGCACCCAGGTCGAGCAACTGGCAGTAGCCAGCCTGAGTCGGAATGGCCGCGACCATAGCCGGGCGATCAATGCCAGGCAGGGTCTTGAGCACATAACGCGACAGCGCCATCAACGCACCGGTGTTACCGGCACTCACACAGGCCTGCACCTTGCCATCACGCAATAATTCCAGAGCCACGCGCATCGACGAATCGGGCTTGCCACGCAATGCCTGGGCCGGTCGCTCATCCATGCCGATCACTTCGCTGGCGGCAACAATCTGCAGGCGCGCGCGATCCGCTGCCGACTGGCCAGCGATAAGATCTTCAAGGAGGGAGGGTTGACCGACAAGGGTCAGGTACAGCGAGGGGGTAGCCGACAGGCAAGCAATACTCGCCTGAACAATGCTGCGGGGACCGAAGTCCCCGCCCATTGCGTCAATCGCGATGATCTGAGCGGACAAGGATTACTCGTCAGCGCCCTTGTCGATCACTTTACGACCACGGTATACGCCTTCTGGCGATACGTGGTGACGCAGGTGCACTTCACCAGTGGTTTTCTCTACGGACAGAGCGTTTTCCGAGAGGGCGTCGTGCGAACGGCGCATGTCACGGGCAGAGCGGGATTTTTTGTTCTGCTGAACAGCCATAATTGATTAACTCCTAAACGTTTGGGTCACGCTTTAACTGCGCCAATACACTGAACGGGTTGGACCGTGTTACCTCGTCCTTGCTCGGTTCGGGCTCATCGGCGCCCGCCGGCTGCTGGCATTCTTCCGGATGATGAGCAGGCACGATGGGCAGGGCGAGCAAAAGCTCCTCCTCGACCAAGGCCTGCAGATCCAAAGGATCTTCGCCCAGTTCCAGCACGTCATAACCTTTCGGCAACGACTGGGTATTCGCACCCTCCTTCACCACAGCGTACGTACACTCACTGTGGATCGGCAGGGTGACCAGCTCAAGACAACGCTGGCAAACCATCTTGACCTCGACGCTCAGGTCGGTGTGGATAACCACAGCCTTCTGCTCGTCTCGCTCAAAATCGAATTTAGCCTGCACCGTACCGACATTGTCGGAAAGCGGGTCGCAGAGTCTCTCCAAATCGGCGAGCTGCAGTGTTCCTTCAAGGGAAACACCACGATCGGCCAATTTGCGCGGGTCAACGTGAGGTGGAATCGGGTCATTCAACATAGGCGCAGCATTCTAGGGATGACCCCCGCCCCTGTCAAAGGAAATTCGGCGCCATTCAGCATGTTAGAATCGTTTCACCTGCCCAGGAGTTTATCATGCTGCCTTTATTACTGGCTTCCAGCTCGCCTTATCGGCGCGAATTGCTTGAGCGCTTGCGCCTACCCTTCAGCTGGGTCTCGCCCGATATCGACGAACAGCGCCTGCCTGAAGAACCCGCCCTTGACCTGGTCAAACGCCTGGCCCAGGAAAAAGCCCAGGCCCTCGCCGCCAGCCATCCCGCTCACCTGATCATCGGCTCCGACCAGGTCGCGGTCCTTGGTGAGCAGGTCCTCGGCAAGCCGCACACATTCGAGCGCGCCTGCGCACAACTGCTCGAAGCCAGTGGCAACCATGTCACCTTTCTCACCGGCCTAGCCCTGCTCAACAGCCACACCGGGCATTGCCAGGTCGACTGCGTGCCGTTCACGGTAAATATGCGCGAGCTGGACCTGGCGCGCATCGAACGCTACCTGCACACCGAACAGCCGTATGACTGCGCCGGCAGCTTCAAAGCCGAAGGCCTGGGAGTCAGCTTGTTTCAGAGCACCCACGGCGTCGACGCCACCAGCCTGATTGGCCTGCCACTGATCCGCCTGGTGGACATGCTCCTGGCCGAAGGCGTGAGCTTGCCCTGACACCCCAAAGGGGCCAGGGATTGCCCCATAAAAAAGCCGACCTCAATGGGTCGGCTTTTCAATCAGCGAATCACTCAGCGCAGTGACGGCCCCTGAAAGCCCATCCACATCGCCAGTCGCTCGGCAATACTGGTGCCCAGGCGCTTGGAGAAGCGGTCGAACGGCGATTCTTCAACCGTGAAATCCACCAATTCCTTCTCCCCCACTACATCGCGCGCCACATAGCCGGCACTACCCAAGCCATCCACCAACCCCAAGGCCAAAGCCTGCTCCCCGGACCAGATCAAACCACTGAACAGCTCAGGGTGATCTTTGTCCTTGAGGCGCTCACCACGACCTTGCTTGACGCTGGCAATGAACTGCTTATGAGTGGTTTCCAGCACACCCTGCCAGAACGCGGTCTCTTCAGGCTTTTGCGGCTGGAACGGATCGAGGAACGCCTTGTGCTCACCGGCGGTATAGGTTCGCCGCTCGACACCCAGCTTCTCCATGGTGCCGACAAAGCCATAACCGGCAGCTGTAACACCAATGGAGCCAACCAGACTAGCCTTATCGGCATAGATTTCATCCGCGGCACTGGCAATGTAGTAGGCCCCGGATGCCCCCAGGTCACTGATCACCGCATACAGCTTGATTTTCGGGTACTCAGCACGCAGACGGCGAATCTCATCGTAGATGTAACCCGACTGCACCGGACTGCCGCCCGGGCTGTTGATACGCAGGATGACCGCCTTGGTTTTGCTGTCCTTGAACGCCTCACGCAAGCCGCCAACGATGTTATCGGCACTGGCGGGCTCCTGATCAGCAATCACCCCGCGCACCTCGACCAGCGCTGTGTGATTGACGCTACGGGAAGCCGCCTTGTCCATGCTCGACCAGGGGCTGAACAACGCGAGAATGCCAAACAAGTAGGCGAAGGTCAGCAGCTTGAAAAAAATACCCCAGCGCCGCGCCCGGCGCTGCTCCTGCACACCGGCCAGCAGGGTTTTCTCCAGGAGCTTCCAGCTTTTGCGCTCTTCGCTGCTCTCATTGACTTCATTGCCTTCGGCGCTGGGCGCCTTCCATTCGTCAGTCATGCTCACCTACCCTGGAATTGCTGCAGCAGGCGACCGGCTCAACCAGGCCTGCAACTGTGAAAAGTGCTCGATACAGATTTGCGGGCCAAAGGCGCTCAACGCCGTCGGCGACATGGCCCCGTAGCTGACCGCCACCGAATGCATGCCAGCATTGCTGGCCATCAACAAATCGAACGAAGAATCTCCGACCATCAACGCCCGCGACGGTTCAACCTGGCAATGCGCGAGAATCTCCTCAAGCATCTGCGGGTGTGGCTTGCCGCGACTTTCATCGGCAGCCCGGGTGATATCGAAGTAATCCTCCCAGCCATTGGCCCGCAACACCCGATCAAGGCCACGGCGCGCCTTGCCAGTGGCCACCGCCAGGCGGTAGCCCTGGATGCGAAACGCCTCCAGCGACTCCACTACACCGTCAAACAGCGGCGATGGCTGCTCATCCAGCGCCATGTACACATCAGCATAGTGCTGGCGAAACACCGCTACCTGCTCGGCATCCAGGTGTGGATACAAAGTACTGATGGCCTCGGCCAACGCCAGACCAATAATACCTTTGACGGCCTCTTCATCGCAGCCAGGCTGACCCGCGCGCCCCGCCGCCACATGCATGGCCTCGACGATACGCCCGACCGAATCGGCCAGCGTGCCATCCCAATCGAAAATCAGCAGATCATAATCACGACGCACTCAAGCGCTCCACGGTCTTTGCCCACACCTCATCTACCGGCGCCTCAAGCTTGAGCTCGCCACCATCAGGCAGCGGTACGGTCAGCGCATAGGCATGCAGGAACAGGCGCTTGCCACCCAACTCGCGAATTTCGCGAGTGAAGTCTTCATCGCCATATTTGCTGTCGCCGGCAATGCAATGCCCGGCATGCAGCGCATGCACACGAATCTGGTGGGTACGCCCGGTAATCGGCCGCGCCTCGATCATCGTTGCGAACTCACCGAAACGGCGCAGGACGCGAAATAGGGTCAGCGCCTCCTTGCCCTCATCGTTGATTTCGACCATACGCTCACCCGAGCGCAGATTGCTCTTGAGCAATGGTGCGTTAACCTGCTTTTTCGCCGTTGCCCAATGACCACGAACCAATGCCATGTAGCGCTTGTCGACACCATCACCGCGCAACGCGGCATGCAGGTGGCGCAACATGCTGCGCTTTTTGGCAATCATCAGCAGGCCGGAGGTGTCGCGGTCCAGGCGGTGAACCAACTCCAGCTCTTTGGCATCGGGGCGCAACTGACGAAAGGCTTCAATCACGCCAAAGTTCAGACCGCTACCACCATGCACGGCGATACCGGCAGGTTTGTTCAACACGATCAAGGCCTTGTCTTCATAGACAATGGCGGCCTCAAGGCGCTGAAGCAAACCTTGAGCCACAGGTACAGGCTCATCGCGCTCAGGCAGACGAACGGGCGGCACGCGCACGATGTCTCCGGCCTGCAGCTTGTACTCGGGCTTGATCCGCCCCTTGTTCACCCGCACTTCGCCTTTGCGCAAAATGCGGTAAATCAAGGTCTTGGGAACGCCCTTGAGCTTCGTTATGAGAAAATTATCGATTCGTTGGCCGGCAAGTTCCGGCGCGACCTCAATCAGCTGGACGCCGGGGGTCGGAGGGGCATTAGTCGTCATTTGCCAATCATAACAATTTTTTATGGATTTGAAGCACTTAATGATTGCTGCTATAGTCGCGAACGCCGCCAAAAGCGGCTGGCCAGCGGACTCACGGCTTCTAGCCGGCCCTGACCGACGCAAAATCTCGAGGACGCGAGGCCGTCCGACGGGGCTTTCGCCAGTTTACAGAAATGCCTGGAATCGCCACCAGCGCCGTGCAGAGAAGACCGATAAAAAACTACAAGAGCGGTGTTTTGCCCTCCTCCAGATTTTTTCGATGCCTCTGTCAGTGCCGTCAATTTCACGCAGTCATGGCGACAGCTTCGGAAATACCAGCCTTGGACATAAAAGGCGCGGGCTCCCGTATTGGAGCTGGCGATAAATGCAACCCGTTGCGGATTCAGCGCGCGGCAGCACCCGAATTATCAGGGATACGTGTAGGGTGGAGATGCACAACCGTCGGACCGTGTAGTACTGCGTCCAGTCCACAGGCCTTTTGGCCAGACGACCGGACCCGGTCTTGATCAAGATGCCCCTGGGGCGTCCACGGCCGAAGGCTGATTCCTCCTCCTGACTGAGTGCATTTGACACCACAGCAAGCAGGACGCGTCGTCGCGATTTCGGCTGTACTGGGTTACCAGTCTGGCTCGAACGTCGCTGGACACGGGGGTGGCCCGCCACCCCTTGCGCACCTGACACCGACCGTGAGAAGTCGTGTGTGCCGAACGCCGTTTCCGGCAGCCCGGAAACCGACGGTATTACATGAAAAGAATGCTGATTAACGCGACTCAACCCGAAGAGTTGCGTGTAGCGCTGGTAGACGGCCAACGTCTCTACGACCTGGACATCGAGTCCGGTGCCCGTGAGCAGAAGAAGGCCAACATCTACAAAGGCCGGATCACCCGGATCGAACCTAGCCTTGAAGCCGCGTTCGTCGACTTCGGCTCCGAGCGTCATGGCTTTCTGCCGCTGAAAGAAATCTCCCGCGAATACTTCAAGAAGTCGCCAGAAGGCCGGGTGAACATCAAGGAAGTACTCAGCGAAGGCCAGGAAGTCATCGTTCAGGTCGAGAAAGAAGAGCGTGGCAACAAGGGCGCCGCCCTGACCACCTTCATCAGCCTGGCCGGTCGTTACCTGGTGCTGATGCCGAACAACCCGCGTGCCGGTGGCATCTCCCGTCGCATCGAAGGCGAAGAGCGCAATGAACTGCGCGAAGCCCTGAACGGCCTGGTCGCCCCTGCTGACATGGGCCTGATCGTGCGCACTGCCGGCCTTGGCCGCAGCAGCGAAGAAATGCAATGGGACCTGGACTACCTGCTGCAGCTCTGGACCGCGATCAAAGAAGCCTCCCAGGACCGCGCTGCGCCTTTCCTGATCTACCAGGAAAGTAATGTCATCATCCGCGCTATCCGCGACTACCTGCGCCAGGACATCGGCGAAGTGCTGATCGACAGCATCGATGCCCAGGAAGAAGCCCTGACCTTCATCCGCCAGGTGATGCCGCAGTACGCCAGCAAGATCAAACTGTATGAAGACAGCGTCCCGCTGTTCAATCGCTTCCAGATCGAAAGTCAGATCGAAACCGCCTTCCAGCGCGTCGTCGATCTGCCGTCCGGTGGCTCGATCGTTATCGACCCAACCGAAGCCCTGGTCTCCATCGACATCAACTCGGCGCGCGCCACCAAAGGTAGCGACATCGAGGAAACTGCCCTGCAGACCAACCTGGAAGCGGCTGAAGAAATCGCCCGCCAGCTGCGCCTGCGTGATATCGGCGGCTTGATCGTCATCGACTTCATCGACATGACCCCGGCCAAGAACCAGCGCGCCGTCGAAGAAAAGGTTCGTGAGTGCCTGGAAGCTGACCGTGCCCGCGTACAGGTCGGTCGCATTTCGCGCTTCGGCCTGCTGGAAATGTCCCGTCAGCGCCTGCGTCCATCCCTGGGCGAAAGCAGCGGTATCGTTTGCCCACGCTGCAGCGGCACCGGCATCATCCGTGACGTCGAATCCCTGTCGCTGGCGATCCTGCGCCTGATCGAAGAAGAAGCCCTGAAAGACCGCACAGCCGAAGTTCGCGCGCAAGTGCCAATTCCAGTTGCCGCCTTCCTGCTCAACGAAAAGCGTAACTCGATCACCAAGATCGAACTGCGCACCCGGGCACGTATCGTCATCCTGCCGAACGACCACCTGGAAACCCCGCACTTCGAAGTTCAACGCCTGCGTGATGACAGCCCGGAAGCGCTGAACAGCCAGTCGAGCTACGAAATCACTGCCACCGAGACTGAAGAAGTTCAGCCAACTGCCGCTACCCGCACCCTGGTTCGCCAGGAAGCTGCGGTCAAGACTGCGCCAGCTCGCGCCAATGCACCGGCTCCAGCTGCCGCTGAACAACCTGCAGCAACCCCGGTTCACGTCGCGCCAGAGCCAAGCCTGTTCAAAGGCCTGGTGAAGTCGCTAGTCAGCCTGTTCGCCGGCAAAGAAGAACCTGCCGCCGCACCAGTGGTCGCCGAGAAACCGGCTACCGAGCGTCCGCAGCGCAACGAAGAGCGTCGTAACGGTCGCCAGCAGAGCCGCAATCGCAATGGCCGCCGCGATGAAGATCGCAAGCCTCGCGAAGAGCGTGCACCGCGTGAAGAGCGTCAACCACGCGAAGCCCGCGAAGAAACCCAGGTCCGCGAAGAGCGCGCACCACGTCAGCCACGCGAAGAGCGTCAACCTCGCGCGCCGCGTGAAGAGCGCCGCTCCCGCGAAGAGCGTCCGGTCCGCGAACTGCGCGAGCCACTGGACGCTGCCACTCCGGCCGTACGTGAAGAGCGCCCTGAGCGTGCACCGCGTGAAGAGCGTCAGCCTCGTGAAGAACGTGCACCGCGTGAAGAGCGCAGCCCACGTGAAGAACGCGCTCCGCGTGAAGAACGTGCGCCACGCGAAGAGCGTCAACCACGCCCACCACGTGAAGAGCGTCAGCCGCGCCCAGCCGAACAGGCTGCTGAAGCGACTGAAGAGCAACTGCCAAACGAAGAGCTGCTGCAGGATGACAACCAGGAAGGCAGCGAAGGCGATCGCCCACGCCGTCGCTCCCGTGGCCAGCGTCGCCGCAGCAACCGTCGTGAGCGTCAGCGTGATGCCAACGGCAATGTTGTTGAAGGCGCCGAAGACGGCAGCGAAGAAGGTAATGAGCCGTCGGCAGCCGAACTGGCCGCAGGCCTGGCCGTCACCGCTGCGGTTGCGACCAGCAACATCAGCGCTGACGCTGAAGCGCAAGCCAACGTTCAAGCCGAACGCGCAACGGCCACAGTTGAAGAGACCGCACCTGTAGCGGCCCCTGCCGCCGTGGAAGCAGTCGCTGTAGAGGCTGTTGAAGTGGCAGCCGAGCCGACTCCGGTCGAGCCAGTTGCTGTGCAAGCGCATAAGCCTGAGGATGCTGAAGAAGTGGCAATCGCCCCAGTGCTCGAACAACCGGTCAGCGAGCCTGTGGCCGCGGTTGAGCCGAGCATTGAGCCAATGGTCGAAGTTGCCCCTCAACCAGCGGTAGAAGAAGCGCCTGTTGAAGTCGCTATCGTCGCCGAACCGGTTGTTGAAGCCCCTCGCGAACCAGAAGCCGTTCAGGCCCCTGTGGTTGAAGCCGAAGCAACTCAGCCGGTTGCTGCCGAGCCAGCGCCTGTTGCCGTAGCGCAAACCCCAGCTGCCGAGCCCGCCGTGGTTGAAGCCCCGGTAGTGATGCTGCCGAACGGTCGCGCCCCGAACGACCCACGTGAAGTGCGTCGCCGCAAGCGTGAAGCCGAAGCTGCAGCTGCTGCGGCCCAGGCCGCACCGGTTGATCAAGCTGAAACTCTGGAAACTGCAGAAGAGCATAAACCGCTCGTCTAATTATCCAGGCTGAAAAAAAGCCCCGCCAGGAAACTGGCGGGGCTTTTTTTGCCTCGGATTATTGGGGGAAGCTGCTCTCGGGGCTGGACTTGAGTGCTTGGCCGCTGGATTAGCTCGCGCCCCACAAGGTCAATACAGATTCGGCTCCATCTCAAGCGCAACGCCAAAGCGCTCAAAGATATCGGCCTGGATCTTCTGCGCCAGCTGATACAACTGCAGGCCACTGGCCTGGCCATAGTTAACCAGCACCAGCGACTGCAAACGGTGAACGCCGGCATCACCTTCACGATATCCCTTCCAACCCGCCTGCTCAATCAACCAGCCGGCCGCCAACTTCATCTGCCCGTCAGCCTGTGGATAAGCCACCAGCCCCGGATACTGCAGACGAATCTTGTCAGCCAGTACCGCGGCAACCACCGGGTTTTTGAAGAAGCTCCCGGCATTGCCCAGCTCACGTGGATCCGGCAGCTTTTCACGACGAATACTGCAGATCGCGTCACTGACATTCTGTGCCGTTGGCTGAGCGATACCCTGCTCGCTCAGGCGCTGACGCACCGGGCCATAATCCAAGTGCGCGTGCATCACCCGACTCAAGGCAAAGCGCACGCGCAAAATCAACCAACGTCCCGGCTCGCGCTTGAACAGGCTGTCACGGTAAGCAAAGGCACACGCTTGCAGGCTGAAGTCGCGCAACTCACCGGTCTGGCGATCCAGGGCCGTAAGCCCGGCAAACACGTCCTTGATCTCGACGCCATAAGCACCAATGTTCTGCATCGGCGCCGCGCCGACAGTACCCGGAATCAGGCTGAGGTTCTCAAGCCCAGCCAGACCTTGAGCCAGGCTCCATTGCACGAACTCATGCCAAGGCTCACCCGCCTCGGCCTCAACCACTACGCACTGGTCGTCATCGGCAAGGATGCGCAAGCCACGACTGGCCATGCGCAGCACCAACGCCTGAATGTCAGCGGTCAGCAGCAGGTTGCTGCCACCGCCGACCACCAGCACTGGTATGCCCTGCTCGCTCGCCTCAGCCAGCGCTTGACGGACCTCGTTGTCGTTATGCGCCTCGGTGAAATAGCGCGCCTTAACGTCGATAGCAAAGGTGTTGTACGGTTTGAGCGATACCTGTTGTTGCCATTGCCCGCTCATAGCCGTCCTTTGAGTTCGATAACCAGTTTGCGGCAGGCGCTTTCGACCAGGTCCAGCACCTGCTCGAAACCTTGCTCACCGCCGTAGTAAGGGTCCGGCACTTCGTCCAGCGCCCCTTGGTAGCGAAGCAGGAACAGGTCCAGCTCAGCTTTGGCCCCAGCGGGCTGCATAGCCCGCAACAGACCCAGGTTGCTGTTGTCCATGGCCAGGATCAGGTCATAGTCATGGAAATGTGCAGCCTTGACCTGTTGCGCGCGCTGTTGCGACAGATCGTAACCGCGCAACTGCGCAGCGCGCCGAGTGCGGCTGTCCGCCTGCTTGCCAACATGCCAGTCGCCGGTCCCGGCCGAAGCCACTTCGATCAGCTCACCCAGGCCTTCAGCTTGTAGCTGATGCCGCAGGACGCCTTCGGCGGTGGGCGAACGACAGATATTGCCCAGGCACACAAACAGAACCCGCATCAAGCCTCCAGAATGCGCCGTACGCGCGCCAGATCATCGGGGGTATCAACGCCCACCGGCGGTGCCTCGATAGCGTCAGCGACGTGAATACGCACGCCATGCCAGAGCGCCCGCAGTTGCTCCAGCGATTCGGTCTGCTCCAGCCAGCACGGCCCCCAGCCAACGAAATCCTGGAGGAAACCGGCGCGGTAAGCGTACATACCGATATGACGGCGGTAAGGCACGCCTGCCGGCAAGCTGTCACGGCCTTGGGCGAAAACATCTCGCGCCCAGGGCAACGGTGCCCGGCTGAAGGTCAAGGCCAGGCCGTTGCAATCACTGACTACCTTGACCGCATTGGGGTTGAACACTGCAGACACATCGCTGATCGGTTCGGCCAGCGTCGCAATGCCCGCTTCCGGGTGCGCCGCCAGGTTGGCTGCCACCTGATCAATGATGATCGGCGGAATCAGCGGCTCATCACCCTGGACGTTGACCACGATTGCATCGGCCGCCAGCCCAAGCTTGGTAGCAACTTCGGCGAGACGGTCAGTACCCGAGTCATGATCGGCACGAGTCATCAGCACTTCAGCGCCAAACGCCTCACAGGCCTGGTAGATACCGGCGTCATCAGTGGCGATCACCACCCGGCTGGCGCTGCTTTTACGTGCCTGTTCCCAGACATGCTGAATCATCGGTTTGCCGGCGATGGGCAGCAACGGCTTGCCCGGCAGGCGGGTGGAGGCCAACCGAGCAGGAATGACTACAGTAAAGGTCAGGCTCATTTATCCAGACGCTCATCATCGCTCAAGGTACGCGCTTCGCTTTCGAGCATCACCGGAATGCCATCACGAATCGGATAGGCCAGGCCTGCGCCCTTGCTGATCAGCTCGGTCTTGTCCGCGCTGAGCTTGAGCGGGCCTTTGGTGATTGGGCAGGCGAGGATATCGAGCAATTTGGTGTCCATGGGTATTCCTCAGGCCAGTGGCCGGAAAAAGAAAAGAATCAGGGCCGCGATGGCACCTGCAACAGTCGCTCAAGCTGGCCATCGAACCAGGCGGCGAACGCCGCTGAAGGCGCAGCGTCGACCGCAAGGTACCACCAGTCGTCTGCCGCGAAGGCGCGGCATTTGACCGCGTCCTTCTCGGTCATGATCAACGGCAGCGCCGGGGTGAAACTCAGGGCCTTGGCACTGAACTCAGCATGATCGGCAAAAGGGTGCGGTACGGGCTGCCAGTTTAACGCCTGCAAGGTATTGAAGAAACGTTGCGGGTTACCGATACCGGCAACCGCGTGCACGGCCTGGCCTGCTGGGAAATGCGCGAGGCTGACACGCTCGCCACTGCGCAGGTTGACCAATGCAGTCGGCTTGAGGGTAAAGGCATAGCCGTTATCAGCATCAGCCGTAGCGCCGTTGTACAGCAAGGCATCCACTGCCTGCAGACGCTCGACGGGTTCGCGCAGCGGCCCGGCGGGCAAGCAGCGACGATTACCCAGGCCGCGGGCGGCATCGATCAATACCAGTTCCAGATCACGGGCCAGGCGGTAGTGCTGCATGCCGTCGTCACAGAGAATCAGGTCCAGTTGCTCACTGGCCAGCAGCGCCTGCACGGCGCGCGAACGATCAGGGTCGATCATCAACGCTACGCCGCTACGCTGGACGATCAACAGCGGCTCGTCACCCGCCTCGGCTGCGCTTTGCTCGGCACTGACCCGCCAGGGCAACTGCGGCGGCTTGGCACCATAACCGCGACTGACCACCCCCACGCGCAGCCCTTGCTGGCGGCAATGCTCGATCAACCAGAGAATCATTGGCGTCTTGCCGGTGCCGCCGACGGTGATGTTACCCACCACGATAACCGGCACTGGCGCACGGTAACTGGCACTTTCCCCGCTCAGGAAACGCGCGCGTTTGCGCAGCACCACGCGGCGATACAGCGCCTCCAACGGACGCAGCAAGGCCAGGGCTGGATGCCCGGCGTACCAGGCATCGAGTAAACGGTCGGCGAAGGCCATCAGGGATTTCCTTGAGCCGCCTCGACTGTGGTCATGCGCAATTGGCTGAAACCGAGCTTACCGGCCGCATCCATGGCAGTGACCACCGCCTGGTGCGGGGTCTTGCCGTCGGCGCTGATCGACAACGGCAGTTTGGTGTCACCGGCAGATTCTTTCTGCAGGGCTTCGATCAGGGTCGCCAGGTCGCTCTTGGGCAACAGGTTGTTATTCACCGAATAGACGCCTTCGGCGCTGATGGTGATGTCCAGTTGTTTGACCTCGCTGTCGGCTGCCGGTGCACCGCTGACCGACTCCGGCAGTTCGACCCGCAGCTGGGTTTCACGGGTAAAGGTGGTGGTCACTACAAAAAACAGCAGCAGAATGAACACCACATCGATCAGCGATGCCAGGTTGATGTCCACGGTCTCCCGTGGCTTGCGCCGGAATTTCACGCCTTGCCCTCGGCCAGGTCGACATCGCGATCGCCCTGCACCACTTCTACCAGCTTGATTGCCTCTTGCTCCATACCGACCACCAGCTCGTCGATACGGCGCTGCAGGAAGCGGTGGAAGAACACCGCGGGAATGCCCACCATCAGGCCTGCAGCCGTGGTGATCAGCGCCTTGGAAATACCACCGGCCAGCACCGAGGCATTGGCGGTCATGCCAGTGCCCATGAACGAGCTGAAAATGTCGATCATACCCAGCACGGTACCCAGCAGGCCGAGCAGCGGCGCCATGGCGGCGATGGTGCCCAGGGCATTGATGTAGCGCTCCAGCTCGTGGATAACCCGAGCGGCGGCTTCTTCAATGCACTCCTTCATGATCTCGCGACCATGGCGGGAGTTGGCCAGACCGGCGGCGAGGATCTCGCCCAAAGGTGAGTCAGCGCGCAGGGCCTTGAGTTTGTCGCTGGTCAGCTGTTTGTCTTTGATCCACATCCATACTTGACCGAGCAGGTGTGGCGGCGTGACCCGGCTTGCGCGCAAGGTCCAGAGGCGCTCGGCAATGATAGCCATGGCGGCGATGGAACTCAGAATGATCGGCAGCATCATCCAACCACCGGACTTGACCAATTCCCACACAGTTAGCATCCCCTTGAAAAAGTCCGCCACTCTACCATAGGACCCCGGCACGCTCATCTGCCGAAGGTCGTCAACCAGGGTCGCGCCAGAACCGGCGCTGGCTGCGCACCCCCAAAGGCTCGGCGAAAGCTCCCAGGCGCAGGCGCAGCGCGCCATGCACGGCGCTGTCGTAGGCTTCGATGCCATTTATCCGGTAGCGTTCCATGACCTCGGCATGGGGGTGGCCAAATGCGTTATAACGCCCTCTGGAGATCAACACGCCGCGCGGCGCCGTCGCTGCCAGCAAGGCCTGAGTGGAGGAGGTGCGACTGCCATGATGCGGCGCTTGCAGCCAGTCGATGCCAGTAGCCTGCCAATCACCGAGCCAGGCACGCTCACCCGCACCATCGATATCGCCCGTGAGCAACAGACGCTCGCCGCCCGCTTCGACCAGCAAGACACAGGAATCCTGATTGCTGTCACGCGCGCCTTGCCATTGCCAGAGGGAAAAACTGACCCCGTCCCATTGCCAGCGATGGCCGCTGACACAGGGCTGCGCCTGCAAGGCGGGCGGCAGCTTGGCAGCTTCACCGCTGAGTATTTGTCGCACCGGCAAGCCGCGCTTGAGCGCTGATGCACCACCGGCATGATCAGCGTCAGCATGACTGAGCAACATCAGGTCAACGGCCCTGACCCCCAGCTTGTGCAAGGTCGGCAAAACCACGCGTTCACCCAAGTCGTGATCGCCCATCGCCGGGCCGGCGTCGTACAGCAGCACGTGCTCACGGGTACGCAGCACGAACGCCAGACCCTGGCCAACGTCCAGCTGCCAGACCTCCAGCTGACCATGCGGCACTCGCTCTCGCGGCGCAAACGCCGCCAGCAACAGCACGGGCCAGCCCAAAACGCGCATCGGCAGGCCCGGCGGCAGCAGCACCAGCACCGTGCCCAGCGCTAACAATACCCACAGCGGCCATGGCAACGGCTGCGGTATCCATGCTGGCTGCAATTGAGCGAGAAGGCCAAGCAGGCGAAACAGTCCGTCAAGCAAGCCGCCAGCCAACCAGAGTAAGCTCTGCCCAACAAACGGCACGGGCAACAGCAAGGTTCCCAGCAACGCCAACGGCAATACAGCCAGACTGATCCAGGGCACGGCGAACAGATTGGCCAGCGGCGCACTGAGACTAATCGGCAGGCCGAGTGCCAGCAATATCGGCAACAGGCCCAAGGCAATCAACCACTGCGCCCGCCCCCACGCCTGCCACGGGCGCCAGCGGCCTAGTCGGCCACTGAAGGTGAAAATCAACACCGCAACAGCGCCGAAAGACAACCAGAACCCCGGCAAGAGACTGGCCAAAGGTTCCCACAACAGCACTGCCGTGAGTGCCAGCAACAAGGGCAAACCGACGCCCAGATGGCGATAGCGCAAACGCCAGAGCAAGACCACCGCCAGCATTACGCAAGCCCGCTGTACCGGTACTTGAAAGCCGGCCAGCAGGCCGTAGCCCAAGGCTGCGGCAAAGGCTGAGCCGCAGGCCCAAGGTAGCCACGGCAAAGCCTGCGGCCACCAACCAAGACGTGCCAAGCCGGCAACCACCCCATAGATCAAGCCGGCAAACAAACCAATGTGCTGGCCGGAAATCACCAGCAAATGCACGGTGCCGGTCGCCTGCAATGCTTGCCAGCTGTCCCGCGCCAAACCTGCGCCATCGCCGAGCACCAGCGCCACCAGTTCTGCCTCGCGCCCCTGCGCATCCACGCTCAGCAAACGCTGGCGCAGGCTATCGCGCCAAGCGCCCCCGGCAGACGTCAGGCGTTGCCCGGCCTTGACCGTACCCGTGGCACCTATACGCCGAGCGAGCAAGGCTGCTTCGCGATCCGCGCCGTGAGGATTGAGCAAACCATAGGGACGTTTGAGGGTGACCGCCAGGCGCCAGCGCTCGCCACTGTTGAGTGCCGGTCCGGCAAACCAACTCAATTGCAGGCGTTGCGGCAGCTGCGCACGACGCGACTGAGCCCCCTCAAGTTCGAAGCGTACGGATCGGCCGTTTTGCTGGGGCAAACCAACCACCCTGCCCTCCAGCCACAGGGTGCGCCCATCGAGCACTGAAGCCAGGCGATCATCCAGCGCCTGCTGCGCCGACAGGCAAGCCCAACACACCCCCAGCAAAAATAGGCCAAGCGGACGCGCCCTCCAAGGCAGACAAAAAAAGCCGATAATGGCCAATACCGCCAGCATCCCGACCGATGGCAAAACCGGTAGTACACTCAGGCACAACAGGCCAAGTGCCAGCGCCAACATCCCTGTGCGCATGGTTTCAAGCTCCAGAACAATTCCTTGCTCTGAGGCTTAGATCAGTTAGCACGAGGGCTCACTCAATAATTGTCACAAAGTCTGTAATGGGGGCTTTTTAGAATCCGTGCATACTTGCGCCCTTCACCCAGTCGAGAGCCTACATGCCGCGTCGTCTCTTTAAACGCTACATGCCCGACCCGACCAGCATCAGGGAACATAAATCCTTACGCTTTCTCGGCCGGCTGTTGCATGACCCGAACCTCTGGCACCTGAATCGACATTCAGTGGCACGGGCGATGGCGGTTGGCCTGTTCGCAGCTTTTATCCCGGTGCCGATGCAAATGCTCCTGGCCGCAAGCCTGGCGATCATGATTCGCGGCAACATGCCGATTGCCGTCAGCCTGGTCTGGCTGACCAATCCGATCACCATGCCGCCGGTATTTTTCTGCACCTACCAGATGGGCGCCTGGCTGATGCAGGTACCACCCAGGACCTTGCCGGAAGAACTGACTTTCGAGTGGATCACCGGTGAGCTGTCGACGCTGTGGCAGCCCTTCCTGCTCGGCTCGGTGGTCTGTGGCTTGTTGCTCGGCGCCCTGGCCTACTGCCTGACCATGCTCTATTGGCGCTGGTGGGTAGGCCGGCAGTGGCGCCGGCGCAAGCAGAAGGTCTCAGGTACGCATTCCACGCCCACTGACCAGTAGGCGGTTGCAACCGAAATACAGTACGGCGGTGGCAATCAGCATGAAGCTGATCGCCACGCCGATACGAATGTCCGACACCCCGAGAATGCCGTAACGGAACGAGTTGACCATGTGCAACACCGGGTTAGCCATCGACACGGTCTGCCAGAACGGTGGCAGTAGGTTGATCGAGTAGAACACCCCACCCAGGTAGGTCAGCGGCGTCAGGACGAAGGTCGGAATGATCGAGATATCGTCGAAGTTGCGCGCAAACACCGCATTGATGAAGCCCAGCAACGAGAAGATGGTTGCTGTCAGCAACACCACCAGAATAGTGATACCCAGATGGTGCACCTGCAGGTCGGTGAAAAACAGCGACAGCAGGGTAACGATCACCCCTACTGCCAAGCCGCGTAACACCCCGCCGAGGGTATAGCCGATCAAAATGGTATGCGGCGAGACGGGCGACACCATCAGCTCTTCGATCGAACGCTGGAACTTGCTGCCAAAAAAGCTCGAGACCACGTTGCCATAAGAATTGGTGATCACCGACATCATGATCAGCCCCGGGACGATGTACTCCATGTAGGTGAACCCACCCATGTCGCCAATCTGCCGACCAATCAGGTTACCGAAGATCACGAAGTACAGGACCATGGTGATCGCCGGGGGCAGCAGGGTCTGCGGCCAGATCCGGGTAAAACGGCGCACTTCGCGATAGACGATGGTATTGAGGGCGACCAGATTGGCGCTCAGCTCCGAACTCATACCGCCACCTTCGCCAGATTTTTCTCAACCAGAGACACGAACAACTCCTCGAGACGATTGGTCTTGTTGCGCAGGCTTTGCACTTCGATGTTCTGCAAGGCCAGCTGGCCGAACAACGCCGTGATACCCACATCCTTGTCCACTTGCACTTCCAGAGTGTGCGGGCTGACCAACCGACACGGATAACCGACCAGGTTCGGCGCCTGCGGCAGGTCCTGCTTGAGATCGAGCAGGAAGGTCTCGACATGCAGCTTGCTCAACAGCGCGCGCATGCTGGTGTTCTCGACAATGGTGCCGTGGTCGATGATGCCGATGTGGCGGCACAACTGCTCAGCCTCTTCCAGGTAATGGGTGGTGAGGATGATAGTGATGCCCTGCTGGTTCAGCTCGGTGAGAAAACTCCACATCGAGCGGCGCAGTTCGATATCCACCCCCGCCGTTGGTTCGTCGAGGATCAGCAGGCGCGGCTCATGGATCAGCGCGCGGGCGATCATCAGACGGCGCTTCATGCCGCCAGACAGTGATCGCGACGGCACGTCGCGCTTATCCCACAAGCCAAGCTGGGTCAGGTACTTTTCGGCACGCTCTTTGGCCACCTTGGCCGGGATGCCGTAGTAACCGGCCTGGGTCACGACGATGTCGAAGGTTTTCTCGAACTGGTTGAAGTTGAACTCCTGTGGCACGACACCGATGCAGCGCTTGAGCGCCGCCGGCTGGCGATCAAGGTCATTGCCAAAGATGCTCACCGTGCCACCGGTTTTGTTGACCAGGGTCGAGAGAATGCCAATGGTGGTGGACTTGCCAGCGCCATTGGGGCCGAGCAAGGCGAAAAAGTCACCTTCGGCGACGTCCAGGTCGATACCCTTGAGGGCCTGGAAACCGTTGCCGTAGGTTTTGGTTAGCTGCCTTATGGACAGAGCAGAACTCATAGCGGGTCGCGTACCAGTTTGGAAGGTTCTAGACGCGGCCATGCAAGCTGGCCGCAGTGAATATGACCATGGTGCTTGTCCAGGCCATACAAGTACAGTCACGTGTATCGATAATAACTATCAGGCTGACCGTAGTGGTCAGGTCAAGGCGGTCATCACCGCGACCTGAAAGGCCGGACGCTCCTGCAAACGTTCATACCAGGCACGCAGATGGCGCATTTCAGGACGCTCGATCGGCATCTCGAACCAGGCATAGGCAAAGCAGCCCAAAGGAATGTCGCCCATCCCCAACTGCTCTCCCGACAGGTACGGACGCTGCGCCAATACCTGATCGGCGATGGACAGCAATTGTGCGCAGGTCTTGTGTGCGGCATTGATCGCCACCCAATCCTGCTGCTCGGCGGGCGTGCGCAAAATACCCCAGAACAGTGGCCGGAAAGGCGTGGCCAACGATGAGGTGACCCAATCCATCCACTTGTCCGCTTCAGCGCGCTGGCGCGCAGCGTCGGCATACCAGCCAGCCTCGGCACCATATTGCGCCGACAGGTAGCGCACGATGGCATTGGACTCCCACAGCACCAGGCCATCGTCTTCGATCATTGGCACCAGACCGTTAGGGTTCAGCGTCCGGTACTCGGGCTCGCTGACCAGCCCGAAGGCACCACCGGCATCGATCGACTCGTACTCCAGCCCTAACTCTTCAGCGCACCACAGTACTTTTCTGACATTGGTCGAATTCTTCCGGCCCCAGATCTTGAGCATGACGTCGTCCTGATAAATGTGCGGTCGCCCAGTCTACCCCAGGCGCCAGCCCTGACAATCGCCCACGCTTTTTGGCGAACTCCCACGGCCACAGCCGGTCACTGTTCTGACAAGCCGATTGTCGGATGCCGTCTAAGCTCTGATGGATCGCAGAATGCCCTTAGGTTTCACGGAGGAAAGAATATGTTGCTGTTGTGGTTAGTCGTTCTGGTGATCGGTGCGGCGTATCTGGCCCACCGCCGCATCGCCGCTGTACCGGCGTTGGCGGTACTGGCGGTGTACGTGCTGCTGATGGGTGTCTTCAGTAGTGCTCCCGGTTGGTTGCTGGCGGTCCTTTGGCTGGTGCTGGCGGCCAAAGCCGCACTGGTGCTGCTGCCGGATCTGCGCCGCAAAGTTTTCAGCGGACCGCTGTTCGGATGGTTCCAGCGCACCCTGCCACCGATGTCGCAAACCGAACGCGAAGCGATTGATGCCGGCACCGTCTGGTGGGATGGCGAGCTGTTCAGCGGGCGCCCGAACTGGAATACCCTGCTCGACTATTCCAAGCCTGAGCTCAGCGAAGAAGAACAAGCCTTCATCGATGGCCCGACCGAAGACCTCTGCGCGATGGTCAGCGACTGGCAAATCGGTCAGGACCTGGACCTGCCGCCGCAAGCCTGGGAGCACATCAAGTCGCACGGTTTCTTTGCTCTGATCATCCCCAAGGAGTACGGCGGCAAAGGCTTTTCTGCCTATGCCCACTCGCAGGTGGCAATGAAGCTGGCAACCCGCAGCGGCGACCTGGCGTCGACCGTCATGGTCCCCAACTCTTTAGGGCCGGCTGAACTGCTGTTGCACTACGGCACCGACGAACAGCGCCAGCACTACTTGCCGCGCCTGGCCCGTGGCGAGGAAATCCCTTGCTTCGCCCTTACCGGCCCGCTGGCCGGCTCCGATGCAGGAGCGATGCCCGACACCGGGATCATCTGCAAGGGCCAGTGGCAGGGCGAAGAAGTTATCGGCCTGCGTCTGAATTGGGAAAAGCGCTATATCACCCTGGGGCCAGTGGCTACGCTGCTGGGCCTGGCGTTCAAGGCCTACGACCCTGAACACTTACTGGGCCAGGAAGAAGAGCTGGGGATCAGCCTGGCATTGATCCCCACCGACACCCCTGGGGTCGAGATCGGCCAACGCCACCTGCCCTTGGGCGCGGCCTTCATGAACGGCCCCAACAGCGGTAGGGACGTGTTCGTCCCGCTGGAATTTCTCATCGGCGGCCAGGACATGCTCGGCAAAGGCTGGATGATGCTGATGAACTGTCTGTCGGTGGGCCGCTCGATCTCCCTGCCTGCCGTAGGCACCGGTGCCGCCAAGTACACCAGCCTGGTCACTGGCCAATACGCGCGGGTTCGCGAGCAGTTCAATGTGCCGTTGGCAGCCTTCGAGGGCATCCAGGAATCGCTGGCGCGGATCGGCGGCAATGCCTTCCTGATGGACAGCGCTCGCCTGCTCACGGCCAAGGCTGTGGACCTGGGCGAGAAGCCTTCGGTGCTGTCGGCGATTCTCAAGTATCACCTGACCGAGCGTGGCCGCGAATGCATTCAGCACGCCATGGACGTGCACGGCGGCAAAGGCATCATCATGGGCCCAAACAATTACCTGGGGCGTAATTGGCAGGGCGCACCGATTTTCATCACGGTCGAAGGAGCCAACATCCTTTCGCGTAACCTGATGATCTTTGGTCAGGGCGCTATCCGCTGCCACCCATTCGTACTCAAGGAAATGGCCTTGGCCGGGCGCGAAGACCACGACCAGGCCCTCAAGGCGTTTGACCAGTTGCTGATGCAGCACATCGGCTTCGCAGTCGGCAACGCTGCCAGCACCTTGGTCCTCGGACTCGGCCTGGGTCACTTCGAGAAGGTGCCAGGTGATGCCCTGAGCCAAGGCTACTTCCGTGCACTCAACCGCCAGGCAGCGGCCTTCGCCATGCTCGCAGACCTCTCGATGATGCTGCTCGGCGGTGAACTGAAACGCCGCGAACGCCTGTCAGCACGCCTGGGTGACGTGCTCAGCAACCTCTACCTGGGTTCGGCTGCGCTCAAGCGTTACCACGACCTGGGTTCCCCAGAGCACATGCGACCGTTGCTGCGCTGGGCCCTGGAAGAAAGCCTGGGCCAGGCCGAGAAAGCACTGGACCGCTTACTCGACAACTTCCCCAACCGCTTCCTCGGCTGCGCCCTTCGCTTGGTGGTGTTCCCGTTCGGTCGCCGCCATACCGGCCCGAGTGACGCCCTCGATGCGGAAGTGGCCGCGTTGATTGGCCGCGCCAAAGGCGACCCGGCACTGGAAGAGCTGCTAGCCGGTTGCTATCGCCCAGAGGCTGCCGATGACCCGGTTGGCGCCCTGCAGCAAGCCTGCACCCTGCTCGAAGCGTGCGCGCCGCTGCATAAAAAGCTGCACCAGGCGCTCAAGGGCGGCGAAGTCAGCCCCGCAGCGGCCGAGTCGACGATCGATGCGGCGCTGCGTGCGGGTATCTTGCAGGAGACCGAAGCAACCACTCTAAAGGCCGCCGAGGCCGCCCGGCGCAAGGTCATTGACGTAGACGCCTTCAGCAAGGAGGAACTGCTGCCTACCCCCGGCAAAATTCGTTAAGGGCCGGGACATCGGGCGCCGGGAGCCGTATACTCCCGCGCCCGTTTTTGCTCAAGAGGACTGCCAGCATGGCTACCGATCGCCTGGAATATCATCTCGCCCTGCTCACCCACCTGCGCACTATCCTCGCGGCTCTGGGCGAAGCCGAACAAGTGCCGGAAGAAAGCCACGCGCTGTTCTTGGAGCGCTTCGACGACCTGATGCTGCAGCTGCCGGTCGATCCGGAGAGCACCTACCTGGGTCAGGACCTGATGTGCCAGATCATTCAACGCTACCCGCAGATCGCCCACCTGGTGCCGCGGGATCTGTTGTGGTTCTTTGGCGGTGACTGCCTGCACTTTATGCCCGAACAGGAGCTGGCCCTCTATCAGGAGCTGGAAGAGCGCCGCTATGAGGCCGAGCAGAACGACGAGCCGTTCGACTGGAACCAGGAAAAGCAGCTGCTGAGCATGTCTGACGACGACAGCAAGCATTGATCTACAAGGGGTTGCAGGGCTGACACCTGCCCTGCAACCCCTAACGGTTTGCAAGAAATCCAGACGAAAAAAAAAACGCCGTTCAAACGAACGGCGTTTTTTGTTTGGAGCGGGAAACGAGACTCGAACTCGCGACCCCGACCTTGGCAAGGTCGTGCTCTACCAACTGAGCTATTCCCGCAATGGCGTCCCCTAGGGGACTCGAACCCCTGTTACCGCCGTGAAAGGGCGGTGTCCTAGGCCACTAGACGAAGGGGA
>NZ_JBNPJT010000032.1:0-27060 GCF_050312595.1 Pseudomonas sp. UM16
GTGGTGGGTGATGACGGGATCGAACCGCCGACCCTCTGCTTGTAAGGCAGATGCTCTCCCGGCTGAGCTAATCACCCGTGTGCTTCGCTGAGGTGGCGAAATTTACGCAGGTATCGATGCTAAGTCAATACTCTGATTGAAGTTTTTTTCACTTTGGTGAAAAAAACCAGCTACAAGCTTCACGCTGTAAGCTGCAAGAAAGAGCAAAATCAACAGCGCACCGCGTACAACTTGAAGCTTGCAACTGAGCGCTTGCAGCTACCGATAGATCATCTTCTTGGTCATGCCGCCGTCGACCACGAACTCCTGACCGGTGACGAAGCCAGCATTGCGCGACAACAGCCAGGCAACCATGGCTGCCACGTCTTCTACCGTCCCTACCCTGCCCGCTGGGTGCTGGGCATGATCGGCTTCGCTCAGCGGCTCGGCACGACGTTCGGAAGGATCACGAGCATCAATCCAACCAGGGCTCACCGCATTGACGCGGATCTCCGGCCCCAGACTCATGGCCAGCGCATGCGTGAGCGCCAGCAAGCCACCCTTGCTGGCCGCGTAGGCCTCTGTGTCGGGTTCCGATTGTGCGGCGCGGGTGGACGCCAGGTTGACGATCGCACCACCGTGAGCGCGCAGGTACGGCGCACAGTGCTTGGCCAGCAGCATCGGCCCACCAAGGTTGACCGCCAACACCCGGTTCCAGTGCGCAAGGCTGAGGGTTTCCAGGGTGGTGTTGTGCGGGTCGGCAATGGCGGCATTGCACACCAGCGCGTCAAGACGACCGAACTGGCCGAGCACTTCGGCCACCGCGGTCTTGACCTGGGTTTCATCGGCAACGTCCATGCCAATGAACCAGGCATTGTCGCCCAACACCTTGGACGCCTTGGCACCGCGCACACGATCAAGATCGCTGAGCACCACCTGCCAGCCTTCAGCGATCAGCCAGGCAGCAATGCCCAGGCCGATCCCACGTGCCGCACCGGTCACCAGGGCGACGCGGCCGTTATGGCTGCTGTCGCCCACTGACCAGTCGATCACAGCGCCGCCAGACCGCGGGCCAGGTCGGCCTTGAGATCAGCAACGTCTTCCAGACCTACGGCAACCCGGATCAGACTGTCGCGAATCCCGGCAGCCTCCCGCTCCTGCGGCGACAGACGGCCGTGAGAAGTGGTGCCCGGGTGGGTGATGGTGGTCTTGCTGTCACCCAGATTGGCGGTGATCGAGATCAGACGCGTAGCATCGATGAAGCGCCAGGCACCCTCTTTGCCACCCTTGACCTCAAAGCTCACCACCGCGCCAAAACCACTCATCTGGCTTTTCGCCAAAGCGTGCTGCGGATGGCTCTGCAACCCGGCGTAGTGAACCTTTTCAATGCCGTCCTGCTGCTCCAACCACTCGGCCAGGGCCTGTGCGCCGGCGCAGTGGGCACGCATACGCAGGTTGAGTGTCTCCAGGCCCTTGAGGAAAATCCAGGCGTTGAACGGGCTCAGCGACGGCCCGGCGGTGCGCAGAAAGCCCACCACTTCTTTCATTTGCTCGCTGCGCCCGGCAACCACACCGCCCATGCAACGGCCTTGGCCATCGATGAACTTGGTCGCCGAGTGCACGACGATGTCGGCGCCCAGCTTCAGTGGCTGTTGCAATGCAGGGGTGCTGAAACAGTTGTCGACCACCAGTTGCGCACCCTTGGCGTGAGCAATCTCGGCCAGTGCAGCGATATCCACCAGCTCAGCCAGAGGATTGGACGGCGACTCGACGAACAACAGCTTGGTGTTGGCCTTGATCGCCGCATCCCAACCGGCAAGATCCACCAACGGCACGTAATCAACCTGCACACCGAAGCGCTTGAAATACTTCTCGAACAGGCTGATGGTCGAGCCGAATACGCTCTGCGAGACCAGCACATGGTCACCGGCGCTGCACAAGGCCATTACCGTGGAGAGGATCGCCGACATGCCGGTGGAGGTGGCCACCGCTTGCTCAGCGCCTTCCAAGGCGGCGATGCGCTCTTCGAACGCACGTACGGTGGGGTTGGTGTAGCGTGAATAGACGTTACCTGGAACCTCGCCGGCGAACCGTGCAGCGGCATCAGCCGCTGTCCGGAACACGTAGCTGGAAGTGAAGAACAGCGGATCGCTGTGTTCACCTTCCGGCGTGCGATGCTGGCCGGCGCGTACCGCCAGCGTGTCAAAAGCGACCCCTTCGAGGTCGCTGTCCAGGCGCCCGGCATCCCATTCCTGTGTCATGCCGCTGCCTCCTAAATTAATTGTTGTAGAGGTCGATGATCGCGCTGACCGCCTGGTTCTTGACCTTGGAGGCGTCATTACGTGCCTGCTCGATCTTGTCCAGGTAGGCCTCGTCGATGTCACCGGTGACGTACTTGCCGTCGAACACCGCGCAATCGAAATGCTCGATCTTGATCTTGCCACCACCCACAGCCTCGATCAGGTCCGGCAGGTCCTGGTAAACCAGCCAGTCGGCACCGATCAGCTCGGCGACGTCTTCGGTGCTGCGGTTGTGGGCGATCAGTTCATGCGCGCTCGGCATGTCGATGCCGTAGACGTTGGGGTAACGCACAGCCGGTGCGGCCGAGCAGAAGTAGACGTTTTTCGCCCCGGCTTCGCGGGCCATTTGGATGATCTGCTTGCAGGTGGTGCCACGGACGATGGAGTCGTCCACCAGCATCACGTTCTTACCGCGAAACTCCAGCTCGATGGCGTTGAGCTTCTGGCGCACCGATTTTTTCCGCGCCGCTTGGCCAGGCATGATGAAGGTCCGGCCGATGTAACGGTTCTTGACGAAGCCTTCGCGGAACTTGACGCCCAGGTGGTTAGCCAGCTCCAGCGCTGCGGTACGGCTGGTATCAGGAATCGGGATGACCACGTCGATGTCGTGATCCGGACGCTCGCGCTGGATTTTCTCGGCCAGCTTCTCGCCCATGCGCAGGCGCGCCTTGTAGACCGAGACGCCGTCGATGATCGAATCTGGGCGTGCCAGGTAAACGTGTTCGAAGATGCACGGCGACAGTTGCGGGTTGTTCGCGCACTGACGGGTGTGCAACTTGCCTTCTTCGGTGATGTACACCGCTTCGCCCGGGGCCAGGTCGCGGATCAGGGTGAAGCCAAGCACGTCGAGGGAAACGCTTTCCGAGGCGATCATGTACTCCACGCCTTCGTCGGTGTGACGCTGACCGAAGACGATCGGACGGATGCCGTTCGGGTCACGGAAACCGACGATACCGTAACCGGTGATCATCGCCACCACTGCGTAGCCACCGACGCAACGGTTGTGCACGTCAGTAACCGCAGCGAACACGTCTTCTTCGGTCGGCTGCAGTTTGCCGCGCACTGCCAACTCGTGGGCGAAGACGTTGAGTAGGACTTCAGAGTCAGAACTGGTGTTGACGTGGCGCAGGTCGGACTCGTAAATCTCTTTGGCCAACTGTTCAACGTTGGTCAGGTTGCCGTTGTGCGCCAGGGTGATGCCATAGGGCGAGTTGACGTAGAACGGCTGGGCCTCTGCCGAGGTCGAACTGCCCGCAGTCGGGTAACGCACATGGCCAATGCCCATGTGCCCGACCAGGCGCTGCATATGGCGCTGCTGGAACACATCACGGACCAGGCCGTTGTCCTTGCGCAGGAATAACCGGCCATCATGGCTGGTCACAATACCGGCAGCGTCCTGGCCGCGATGCTGGAGGACGGTTAGCGCGTCATACAGCGCCTGATTGACGTTCGACTTACCGACGATACCGACGATGCCACACATGCGACGCAACCCCTACTTAATGAAACTGGACTGAGCAGCTCTCAAGGCGTTTTGGGCCCCAGAAGCTGATCCTTGAACGGGAGATCAGCCGGTGCGCTGATCCCGCTGGCTAGCCACTGGCTGGTGAACCCCAGAATGAGGTTTTTCGACCAGTCAGCCACCAATAGAAATTGTGGTATCAGGCGAGAATCCTGCCACCACTGATCCTGTTGTACCGGCCCCAGGCTCAACAGCCCGACAGCCACCACCACCAGCAAGGCCCCACGGGCGGCACCAAAGGCCATACCGAGGAAGCGATCGGTCCCGGACAGCCCGGTGACGCGAATCAGCTCGCCAATGAGAAAGTTGATCATGGCCCCCACCAGCAGGGTGGCGACGAAAAGAATGGCGCATCCGGCGATGACTCGGGCCGAAGGCGTCTGGATATAAGATTCCAGGTACTGCGACAGTGAGCCACCGAACATCCAGGCAACTGCACCGGCAATGATCCAGGTAAGCAGCGACAAGGCCTCTTTGACGAAGCCGCGCTTGAGACTGATCAGCGAAGAAATGGCGATGATCGCGAAAATCGCCCAGTCGACCCAGGTAAATGCCACAGTGTTGCCTGCAAACGGATAAGGCGGCGCATTTTACCAGAGCAGCGGGCTGTCGGTAAGCAGTGATTTGTCGCCCGGCACTGGCCGGGCGACGAGCACTCAGCTGCGCTCGGGCTGGAAGCGCACAATAATACCGTTGAGCTTCTGCTGACGATTGATCACATCACGCAGACGCTCAGCTTCAGCGCGCTCGATCAACGGCCCGACATACACCCGATTCATACCGCCAGCCGAACGGATATAGGCGTTGTAGCCCTGGCTGCGCAGGGTTTTCTGCAGGTTGTCGGCACCGGCCCGATTGGACAGGCTTGCCAATTGCACCGACCAACTGACCGGCAGGCCATTGGCGTCGATCTTGCCTGCTGTCGGCTTGGCGGCTGTGGCAACCGTCGCGGCAGGCTTGGTTTCAGGCTTTACCGCTGATGGCGGCGTCGCTGGCTTGGCCGCGACCACTGGTTCCGGGACTTCAGCCGGGGCCGGCAGCGCTGGGGGCGCAGGCGCAATCGGCGTGCTTGGGGTCTGCGCAGGTGCCGTGGACTCATCAACGATAACCGGCGCCTCTTCAGGCAGCGCCTGAGGCTCCGGTACCGCCACCGGCGCGACCTGCACCGGCGCCATGCTCGGCGCCGCCGGCGCTTCTGGAGCGTCAACGCGCACCTGACGCATTTCGTCCTCACGAGAGAACAGCATCGGCAAGAAAATCACCGCCAGGGCTACCAGCACCAGCGCACCGACCATCCGTTGCTTGACCACTTTATCCAGCAATGCCATTTGCCCCATCCTCCGTGGCCTGCCGATCCAGCCACTGCAGGGCTTCGCCGACACAGAAAAACGATCCGAACAGCAGAATTTCATCATCCGCCGCTGCCAACGCGCACTGACCATCGAGGGCCTCGGCGACGCTGGAATAAGACTTCACATCAGCACCGAGGTTCGCCAGTGCCGCCTGCAGCTCGCTCGCCGGACGACTACGTGCGGTGTCCAGCGGTGCAACCGCCCACCCTTGAACCGCGCCAAGCAAGTGCTGCACCACTCCGGTCAGGTCCTTGTCCACCAACAGGCCGAACACCGCCAGACGCTTACCTTGCAGCGGCCGGGCAGCCAGACGTTGGGCCAGATACTCGGCGGCATGAGGGTTATGGCCGACATCCATGAGGATAGTCAATGCCTTGCCCTGCCAGCGAAATCTGCGGCGATCCAGACGACCGACCATCCGCGTCGATTGCAGCGCCGCGGCGATCTGCCCGGCGTCCCATGGCAAGCCCAGCAACAGATAGGCTTGCAGGGCCAGCGCGGCGTTTTCCATGGGCAGGTCGAGCAACGGCAGATCGCGCAGCTCGACTAGCTGTCCACGGCTATCAACGCCCCGCCACTGCCAATACTGATCGGTGCTGGCGAGATCAAAATCTCGACCACGCAAGAAGAACGGACACGCCAACTCGCGGGCTTTATCCAGTAGTGGCTGCGGCGGATTGAGGTCACCGCACAGCGCAGGCTTGCCCGGGCGAAAAATCCCGGCCTTTTCAAAGGCCACCAACTCCCGGGTGTCGCCGAGGTAGTCGACATGATCGACACCAATGCTGGTAACCAGCGCCACATCGGCATCGACGATATTGACGGTATCCAGACGCCCGCCCAGGCCCACCTCAAGCACTACGGCATCCAGCGCGGACTGCTTGAACAGCCAGAACGCCGCCAGGGTACCGGCCTCGAAATAGGTCAGGGAAATCTCGCCGCGGGCAGCTTCGACGGCGGCAAATGCCTCGCACAGCTGCTGATCGGCCGCTTCTTCGCCATCGATTTGCACCCGTTCGTTGTAACGCAACAGGTGCGGCGAGCTGTAAACCCCAACCCTAAGCCCCTGAGCACGCAACAACGCCGCCACAAAGGCGCAGGTCGAGCCCTTGCCGTTGGTGCCGGTCACGGTAATCACCCGTGGCGCCGGCTTGTCCAACCCGAGCCTGGCTGCAACCTGTTGCGAACGCGCCAGGCCCATATCGATGGCCGAGGGGTGCAACTGCTCGAGATAGGCGAGCCAGTCGCCAAGGGTACGTTGGGTCATACGGTAGCTGGCGCCGGCGGTACGACGATCGGCTCAAGCACAGGCTCAACGAACTTCGGCGTCGGCAGGCCCATCATCTGTGCCAGCAGGTTGCCCAGGCGCTGACGCAACTCCTGACGCGGGATGATCATATCGATAGCGCCGTGCTCGAGGAGGAACTCGCTGCGCTGGAAGCCTTCGGGCAGCTTCTCACGCACGGTCTGCTCAATCACGCGCGGGCCGGCAAAGCCGATCAGGGCTTTTGGCTCACCGACAATGACGTCGCCGAGCATCGCCAGACTTGCGGAAACACCACCGTAGACCGGATCGGTCAACACCGAGATGAACGGAATGCCTTCTTCGCGAAGTCGCGCCAGCACTGCCGAGGTCTTGGCCATCTGCATCAGCGAAATCAGCGCTTCCTGCATACGTGCACCACCGGAGGCCGAGAAACAGACCATCGGGCAACGGTTTTCCAGGGCGTAGTTGGCCGCACGCACGAAGCGCTCGCCAACGATGGCCCCCATCGACCCCCCCATGAACGAGAACTCGAAGGCACTGACCACGATCGGCATACCCAGCAGGGTGCCGCTCATGGAGATCAGGGCATCCTTCTCGCCGGTCTGCTTTTGCGCAGCACTGAGACGGTCCTTGTACTTCTTGCCATCACGGAACTTCAGGCGGTCAACCGGCTCCAGGTCGGCACCCAACTCGGCACGGCCTTCGGCATCGAGGAAGATGTCAATGCGCGCCCGTGCGCCAATGCGCATGTGGTGGTTGCACTTGGGGCAGACATCCAGGGTTTTTTCCAGCTCCGGACGATACAGCACAGCCTCACAGGACGGGCACTTGTGCCACAGCCCTTCAGGTACCGAACTTTTCTTCACCTCGGAACGCATGATCGAAGGGATCAGTTTGTCTACTAACCAGTTGCTCATGCTTTCTTTCTCCAGTAACGGCGACCGGCAGGCATTGGCTGCCAGGTTCGCGCGTATGCCCTTGAGCTCAATTCATGTATGACGCGATGATGGACCGGCTCCGGCGCCCCACATACAGCGAGGTGCCCCGATACCGCCCCATCGTCAACCTGTAAGGGCGACGCCAATGGCGCCACCCGGTAATTTCGACCGGCCCATGGGCGCGATCCGGCAGCACCGGGCTGCGAAAGCTATGGACGATGGCGCGCGGCCAGCCGTCACATTAGCAACAGCAGACGTTATCACGCCTGCTTGACGGCCTGGATAAAGGCTTCGATCCGCGCCGTATCCTTAATGCCCTTGGCCTGCTCGACGCCACCGCTGACATCGACGGCATACGGCTGCACCTGGGCAATTGCGGCAGCAACATTGTCCGGCGACAAGCCCCCGGCAAGAATGATCGGCTTGCTCAGTTTTTCGGGCACCAATGTCCAGTCGAAGGCCTCCCCGGTCCCCCCCGGCACACCCGCTACATAGGTATCGAGCAGAATGCCGCTAGCGTCCTTGTACAGCTTGCAAGCGGCTTCGAGGTCATCGCCTGGGCGCACCCGCAAGGCTTTGATCCATGGTCGGTTATGACCGGCGCAATCGGCTGGGGTTTCATCGCCATGAAACTGCAGCAAGTCCAGCGGCACCGCTTCGAGAATTTCGCTGAGTTCGCAGCGGCTGGCATTGACGAACAGACCCACGGTGGTCACGAACGGCGGTAACGCGGCGATGATCGCCCGCGCCTGTTGCACGTTCACCGCCCGCGGGCTCTTGGCGTAGAACACCAGACCAATGGCGTCAGCGCCCGCCTCTGCCGCAGCCAAGGCATCCTCGATGCGCGTAATACCACAGATTTTGCTGCGAACGGCGCTCATGCCCGGTGAACCTCGGCTGATCTGGAAAGTCCCGGATGTTAGCAAATGCCTTGTGGATCGTCAGCCGCCAGCGACTCGTAACCGGTAAGAAAGTGTGGGCCGATGTAACGCTCGGGCAAGGCGAACTCATCGTGGTACTCCACCTGCACCAGGTACAAGCCAAAAGGATGCGCGGTGACACCGCCGGTGCGCCGTTCGCGGCTTTCCAACACGTCCCGAGCCCACTCCACCGGACGCTCACCGGCACCGATGGTCATCAATACCCCGGCAATGTTGCGCACCATGTGGTGCAGGAAGGCGCTGGCGCGGATATCCAGGACAATCATCTTACCGTGGCGCGTCACTCGCAGGTGATGAAGGTTCTTGATCGGCGACTTAGCCTGGCACTGCCCGGCGCGAAAGGCACTGAAGTCATGAGTACCCACTAGATATTCGGCGGCCAGAGCCATGCGCTCGACATCCAGCGGCCGGTGATTCCAAGTGACTTCCTGCCCCAAATGCGCCGGGCGAATCTGATCGTTGTAGATCACGTAGCGGTAACGCCGGGCGATAGCCTTGAAGCGAGCATGAAAATTCGCCGGCATCTCTTTCGCCCAAGACACGCTGATGTCGTGCGGCAAGTTGATGTTAGCGCCCATGGTCCAGGCCTTCATGCTGCGCGCCACCTGGGTATCGAAATGCACCACCTGGCCACAGGCATGCACGCCGGCGTCAGTACGCCCGGCGCAGAGCAGGGTCACGGGCGCATCGGCCACTTTCGACAACGCCTCTTCGAGCGTCTGCTGAACGCTCGGCACGCCATCAGCCTGGCGCTGCCAGCCACGATAGCGCGAGCCTTTGTATTCGACGCCCAGGGCGATGCGGAAGAAGCCTTCGGCCGCCGATTCGGCAACCGTGTTATCAATGATTTCCAAGAAGATACAGCCTGTCGATTTAGCAGATGGCGGGAATTATAACGACAACGGCAGCCACCAGGGCTGCCGTCGGACGTACAAGGGCAGGACTCAGACCAGGCGCGAGAGCATCTCCTCGGCTTCCTGTTTCTGGGCATCACTGCCCTCTTTGCGCACTTCGTCGAGGATGTCGCGGGCACCGTCATGGTCACCCATGTCGATGTAGGCACGGGCCAGATCGAGCTTGGTCGCGGCCTCATCGGCGCCACCCAGGTAGTCAAACTCCAGGTCATCACCGAGGTCGTCGCTCAAGGCGTCTTCAGCGGTGAAGTGCGGCTCGATCGACGGCTGCTCCAGGCTCTGGGACAACTTGTCGAGCTCGGCATTGACGTCATCAAGCTCGGAAGCAAAGCTCTTGGCCGCCTCGGACTCATCCTCCAGTGACAACGACAAATCGAAGTCTTCCGGCAGTTCCAACTCGCTCAGCGGGTCGAATTCCGGCATCGTTTCGTCGAAGGCGGCAAGCTCGGCAGCAATATCAATCGGTTCGCTGACTGGCAGTTCGGCCAATTGATCACCCGCTACATCGAGATCGAAGTCGGACAAGTCATCGAGCGCTTCAGGCGCCAGCTCAATAGGTGGCTCGGCGGGCAACTCAACTTCTGGCTCCGCAACCGGCACTTGAACCACAGGCTCGGGCGCTACCTCCAGCTCGACCTCAGGTGCGGACTCAGCAAGATCCAACGGCGCTTCCAGGTTCAGGTCATGCAGATCATCGTCCAGGCTCAAGTCGAAAGCGCTGTTCAGTTCATCGTCTGCAAGCGGATCCAGCTCTGGCACCGGCTCCAGCTCCACCTCCGCGACTGGCTCTGGCTCTGGCTCTGGCTCAGATTGCACCTCAGGCTCGGCCTGCGGCTCATCCTGCAACAATGCCTGAACGTACTGGGCATCCATTTCCGCCGCCAGGGCGGCGGCACCGATACCACCTGCTGCAGCCAATGCCAACATAGCCGGGAAGCGGCTCTTGAGGGCTTCGACGTCAGCATGGTTCTGGCCAGTGGCAATCAGTTGCCGCTCATGACCGACAAAGGCATCACGGTCGCCTTGGCGCGCATAGACCTCCATCAGCTTCAAACGCAAGTCGCTACGCTCCGGCGCCGCAGCCACAGCTGGTTCCAACAGATCAGCGGCGTGGTTCAGGCGACCACGGGCAATGCTTAGTTCCACTTCGTTGAGCAGCGCATCAGCGCTTGGCGCTGGCGGCGCATCAGCGGCGGGTGCCACCAGCGGAGCAGCCATCGCCTGTGGCTGGGCAGGCGCCTGCTCAAGCACCTTGACCGTTTCGGGCTTGACTTGCTCAGCGGGCGCTTCAGCGGCACTGGCAGCGGCGGCCGAGGCCGCGACCACAGCCGGTGCCAAGGTCACGCTCGGCGCGGGCATTTCCAGGCCTTCGAAGCTGCTCGGTGGCAAGTCGAGGTCTGGGCCGCGATCACTCTCTTCGGCCAGTGCGCGCGCCATGCGCAGGTGCTTTTCCGCTTCCTGGTCGGCCTTGCGCTTGCGTGCCAGCAATAACAGCAACAGCAACAGCACGAGCACGGCGGAAGCGGCGATCAAGGCCAGCAACAGCGGGTTGCCGAGCAGGTCGTCGAGCATCTTGCTGGAGCGGTCAGCGCTCGTGGTTTCTGCGCCAGGTGCTTTGTTATCGAGTGGTGCGGTATCGACGGCTGCAGGCGCCGGAGTCACCACCGGCTCGCCCGGTGCCGGCTGCAGTTCGGCAGCAATGCTCGACTGTTCAGGCGCCTGACCGGCAGCCCCTTGGGCTTCGAGACGAGCCAGCTGATCATTTTTCAGCGCGATCAGACGCTCCAGCTTGTCCAGCTGGCTCTGCAGATCGCCCATGCGGCTTTTCAGCTCGGCATTGTCACGCCGTGTGGTATCGAGGCTCTCCTGGGCTAGCGCGAGCTTGTCGCTGACCGCCTTGCCGTCACCGGCAGCGGTTTTGCTGCTGGGCGCCACCAGGCGCAGGCTGTCCTGATTGGCGATCTGCGCTGGCGCAGCTTCAGTGCCGGTGCGGCGTGTGGCGTCCAACTGTCGGGCGCGCGGCCCCAGGCGCCGGCCTTGACGCCAAGCGGCATATTGCTCGGCAACTTCGGTCACCGCTTCGCCTTGGGGAATGCTCATGACCTGCTGCTGATCGGGTAGGCGCAAGACCTGACCGGTTTTCAGCAGGTTGATGTTGCCGTTGATAAAGGCATCGGGGTTCAGTGCCTGGATGGCCAGCATAGTCTGCTGCACCGAACCGCCCTGACGGGCTTTTGAGGCAATTTCCCAAAGGGTGTCACGACGTACCGTGGTGTAGTTGGCGGGCGCGCTGACTGCCGGCGCAATCGCCGCCTGCGGCTTGGCACCCGGCAGCGCTGCCTGATTGACCAGCACACTGTAGTCACGCAACAGACGCCCGCTGGGCCACATTACCTGCACCAGGAACTTGACCATCGGTGCTGGCAGCGGCTGGCTTGAAGTCACCCGCAACACGCTCTTGCCGTTGGGATTGATCACCGGGGTGAATGTCAGGTCGTTCAAGTAGGCCTGGCGCTCGATCCCGGCCTTGGCAAACTCTTCGGCCGGCGCCAGGCTCGGCGCCACTTGCGCGGCGGTGAGATCGCGTACATCGAGCAATTCGATCTCGGCATCCAACGGCTGGTTCTGCGCTGACTTCAGCGTCAGTTCGCCCAAACCGAGGGCATGCGCCATACCGGACGACAGCGCCGACGCTGCGGCTATTGCTAAGACCAGTTTGCGAATTCGAAGCATGACCTCTTCCTTTGAAAGAACCGTCCCCGGCAACCGAGCAATATCACGGTAAAAATTAGCTGCAAGTATCTTTTACACAACATGTTTTATCAACAATTGCGCCAACTGCACGGCGTTCAGGGCCGCGCCTTTGCGCACATTATCGGTGGTCAACCAGAGGTTGAGCTGCTCGGCCTCATCGATTCCGCCGCGCACCCGTCCAACATAGACCACGTCTTGTCCGACTGCGTCACCGACCGGCGTCGGATAATCCCCCTCTTCAACCAGTTCGATGCTCTGAGCAGCCTCCAACGCAGCATTGACTGCTGTCAGGTCGATCGGTTCACGACTTTGCACCGATACACTGTAGCTATCGCCGAAAAACACCGGGACTTGAATGCAACTGACGGAAATCTTCAGGGCAGGCAGGTCCAAGACCTCGCGCAACTCATTGACCAAACGACGCTCAAGCGCACCGTGGCCTTCTACATCGTTGGCGCCTACTTGAGCCAACAGGTTGAAGGCCATCTGCCGGTCAAAAAAACGTGGCTCCAGCGGGCGAGCATTGAGCAGCTCGGCAGTCTGCCGGGCCAGCTCATTGACCGCTTCCCGGCCTTGGGCCGAGACCGCCAGGCACGCGGTGACGCTGACCCGTTCAATGTCGAGCAAACCTTTGAGCGGTGCCAGAGCAACGGCCAACGCTACTGCTGCGGCGCTTGGACTGCTTACTTGCAGCGGTTTGGGCAGACTTTCCAGACGTGCACCGTTGGCCTCCGGGACCAGGGCTGGAGCTTGTTCGGCTGGCAATCCGCCAGAAAGATCGATCACAGTGCAGCCAGCAGCGTGGGCGCGCGGGGCAAAACTGCGGGTAACGGCGGGGCCAGCGGCGAAAAACACCAGCTTGACCTTGCTGAAGTCGAAGCTGTCGACTTCGCGAACGCGCAGGCTTTTGCTGCGGAACATCACGCCACTGCCAGCCGACTCGTTGCTGGCCAGCAGGTGCAGGGTACCCACCGGAAAATCCTGCTCTTCGAGAATCTGCACAAGGGTTTCACCGACTGTACCGGTGGCACCGATCACGGCGATATCAATAGGCTGGTTCATGGGGAAATCCTCTGCTGGAACGGCGGGAGCGGCACTGTACTTGGATTTACTTCAAGCCTCCACTGCTCCTACAGGTCCGGAAAACAAAAAACCCGCGCTGTCTCCAGCACGGGCTTTGGCTTATCTCACTGCAGCGATCAACGCTCCAGCAAAATCCGCAGCATGCGACGCAGCGGTTCGGCCGCGCCCCACAACAGTTGGTCACCGACGGTGAAGGCACCCAGGTACTGCGAACCCATGTTCAGCTTGCGCAGACGACCTACCGGAATGTTCAGGGTACCGGTGACGTTGGTCGGGCTCAGCTCCTGCATGCTGATCTCGCGCTGATTCGGCACCAGTTTCACCCACGGATTGTGCTGGCTGATCATGCCTTCGATATCGGCGATCGGCACATCTTTGTTCAGTTTGATGGTCAGCGCCTGGCTATGGCAACGCATGGCACCGATGCGCACGCAAATACCGTCGACCGGGATCGGGCTCTTGAAGCGACCCAGAATCTTGTTGGTCTCGGCCTGGGCCTTCCACTCTTCACGGCTCTGGCCGTTAGGCAGCTCTTTGTCGATCCACGGGATCAGGCTGCCCGCCAGCGGTACACCGAAGTTTTCGGTCGGGTAGGCTTCGCTGCGCATGGCCTCGGCAACCTTGCGGTCGATGTCGAGGATGGCGCTCGCAGGGTTCGCCAGGTCGTCAGCCACCGCGGCGTGCGTGGCGCCCATCTGGCGGATCAGCTCGCGCATGTTCTGGGCGCCAGCGCCGGAAGCGGCCTGATAGGTCATGGCGCTCATCCACTCGACCAGACCCGCTTCAAACAGGCCACCCAGGCCCATCAGCATCAGGCTGACGGTGCAATTGCCGCCGATGTAATTCTTGGTGCCCGCGTCCAGCTGCTGGTCGATCACCCTGCGGTTGACCGGGTCCAGAACGATCACTGCATCATCCTGCATGCGCAGGCTGGAGGCGGCGTCGATCCAGTAGCCCTGCCAGCCGGCTTCACGCAGCTTGGGGAATACTTCGTTGGTGTAGTCGCCACCCTGACAGGTCAGGATCACATCGAGGGTCTTGAGCTCTTCAATGCTGTATGCGTCTTTAAGCGGAGCAATGTCCTTGCCCACTGCCGGACCCTGGCCACCTACGTTGGAGGTGGTGAAGAACACCGGCTCGATGAGATCGAAATCCTGCTCTTCCAGCATCCGCTGCATGAGCACGGAACCGACCATACCGCGCCAACCGATCAGACCTACACGTTTCATCGCAACTACACCTTTGCTAAAAAGTGGGCCGCTGCTTCACAAGGAAAAACAGCAGCGGGCCCGAGAGATTACAGATTCCGCAGCGCTGCGACTACTGCGTCGCCCATTTCCTGCGTACCTACCTTGCTGCAACCGGCCGACCAGATGTCGCCCGTGCGCAGCCCCTTATCCAGCACCAGGCTGACGGCCTTTTCAATAGCTTCGGCTGCCGCCTGTTGATTGAAGCTGTAACGCAGCATCATCGATACCGACAAAATGGTTGCCAGCGGGTTGGCAATGCCCTGGCCGGCGATGTCTGGCGCCGAGCCGTGGCACGGCTCGTACATGCCTTTGTTGTTGGCGTCCAGGGACGCTGACGGCAGCATGCCAATGGAGCCGGTGAGCATGGAAGCTTCATCCGACAGGATGTCGCCAAACATGTTATCGGTGACCATGACATCGAACTGCTTGGGCGCGCGCACCAATTGCATGGCGGCGTTGTCGACGTACATGTGGTTGAGTTCGACATCCGGATAGTCCTTGGCCACTTCCTCGACAATCTCACGCCACAGCTGGCTGGAGGCCAGGACGTTGGCCTTGTCCACCGAGCAGAGCTTCTTGCCGCGCACACGGGCCATGTCGAAACCGACCCGGGCAATACGGCGAATTTCGCTCTCACTGTAAGGCAGGGTGTCGTAGGCCTGACGCTCGCCGCCTTCAAGTTCGCGGGTGCCACGTGGAGCACCAAAATAGATGCCGCCCGTCAGTTCACGAACGATGAGGATATCCAGGCCAGACACGATTTCTGACTTGAGCGAGGAGGCATCGGCCAACTGCGGGTAGAGGATCGCCGGGCGCAGATTGGCAAACAAACCCAGTTGCGAACGGATCTTCAGCAGGCCGCGCTCAGGGCGAATGTCACGCTCGATCTTGTCCCACTTCGGTCCACCCACAGCGCCCAACAGTACGGCATCGGCCTGACGTGCGCGTTCCAGGGTCTCGTCGGCCAGCGGCACGCCGTGCTTGTCGATGGCCGCACCGCCGATGACGTCGTGACTCAGGCTGAAGCCGAGCTGGAACTTGTCATTGGCCAGCTCCAGCACCTTGACCGCCTCGGCCATGATTTCCGGACCAATACCATCACCTGGGAGAATCAGAATCTGCTTGCTCATGGGTTCCTCTTATTCGAATCAAGCGACACGCCGCATCGGCCCGCCGGAATAAACACTCAGCGTTCGGCCCAGAGCACCAGTACATCGGTGCTGAACGAACCGTCGACTTCAATCTGGTAATACTGCCGTACTTCTTCACCCATCGCCTGCTGCAAATGGCGTATGGCGCCATGCACAGCAGCTGTGGGCGCCGGACTTGCCGGCGATGGCGCTAGCCGGCTCAACGCATCAGTCAGGCGTCACGAAACAACCAAGGCTGACTTGTCCGGTGCTTGGCTTCGAAGGTGGCAATCGCATCGCTGTCCTGCAAGGTCAGGCCGATGTCATCCAGGCCATTGAGCAAGCAGTGTTTGCGAAACGCATCGATCTCGAAACCCAGGACCTTGCCGTCTGGACAGGTCACGGTCTGCGCCTGCAGGTCAATAGTCAGCTGATAGCCAGGATCGGCTTCGACTTGCTTGAACAGCTCATCAACTTCTTCATCACTGAGGATGATCGGCAACAGGCCATTCTTGAAGCTGTTATTGAAGAAGATGTCCGCATAACTCGGCGCGATGATGCTGCGAAAGCCATACTCCTCAAGGGCCCAAGGGGCATGCTCACGGCTCGAACCGCAGCCGAAGTTCTCGCGGGCGAGCAACACGCTGGCGCCCTGGTAACGTGCGTGGTTCAAGACGAAATCCGGGTTCTGCGGGCGCTTGCTGTTGTCCTGGTACGGCTGACCGACATCCAGATAGCGCCACTCATCGAACAGGTTGGGGCCAAAACCGGTGCGCTTGATCGATTTCAAGAACTGCTTGGGAATGATCTGGTCGGTGTCGACATTGGCACGGTCCAACGGTGCGACGAGACCTGTGTGCTGGGTAAAGGCTTTCATGCTGCGCTCCCTTGGATCAACTCACGTACGTCGACAAAACGGCCGGTGACAGCGGCGGCGGCGGCCATTGCCGGGCTCACCAGGTGGGTACGACCGCCAGCACCCTGACGGCCTTCAAAGTTGCGGTTGGAGGTGGACGCACAATGCTCGCCACTTTCCAGGCGGTCGGGGTTCATCGCCAGGCACATCGAGCAGCCCGGCTCACGCCATTCGAAACCGGCTTCCAGGAAGATCTTGTCCAGGCCCTCTTTCTCGGCCTGAGCTTTGACCAAGCCCGAACCTGGCACCACGATGGCTTGCTTGATGGTAGCCGCGACCTTGCGGCCCTTGGCGATCTCAGCGGCAGCGCGCAGGTCTTCGATCCGCGAGTTGGTGCACGAACCGATGAATACCCGGTCGAGCTGGATGTCCGTGATTGCCTGGTTGGCGCTCAACCCCATGTACTTCAAGGCACGTTCGATGGAGCCACGCTTGACCAGATCGGCTTCGGCAGCCGGATCCGGTACGCGCTGGTCAACCGCCAGGACCATTTCCGGCGAAGTACCCCAGCTGACCTGCGGCTTGATCTGCGCAGCGTCCAACTCGATGACCGTGTCGAACAGCGCATCCGCGTCGGACACCAGGTCTTTCCAGGCCGCTACAGCCATGTCCCACTGCTCACCTTTGGGCGCATACGGACGGCCCTTAACGTAAGCAATGGTCTTTTCATCGGTTGCTACCAGGCCTACACGGGCGCCAGCTTCGATGGACATGTTGCAGATGGTCATACGGCCTTCGACAGACAGGTCACGAATCGCGCTACCGGCGAACTCCATGGCATGGCCGTTACCGCCGGCAGTACCGATCTTGCCAATCACCGCCAAAACGATGTCCTTGGCGGTGACGCCAAACGGCAACTGACCTTCGACGCGCACCAGCATGTTTTTCATTTTCTTCGCCACCAGGCACTGGGTCGCGAGCACATGCTCAACTTCCGAAGTGCCGATGCCGTGAGCCAGGGCGCCAAACGCACCGTGGGTGGACGTATGCGAGTCGCCGCAGACTACCGTCATGCCCGGCAAGGTAGCGCCCTGCTCCGGGCCGATGACGTGGACGATGCCCTGACGCACGTCATTCATCTTGAATTCGGTAATGCCATACTCGTCGCAGTTTTCATCGAGGGTCTGCACCTGCAAACGCGAGACTTGGTCCACAATGGCGTCGATACCGCCCTTGCGCTCTGGCGTGGTCGGCACGTTGTGGTCAGGTGTGGCGATGTTGGCATCGATGCGCCAGGGTTTGCGATTGGCCAGGCGCAGGCCTTCGAAGGCTTGCGGCGACGTCACTTCGTGAATGATGTGACGGTCGATATAGATCAGCGCCGAACCATCATCGCGCTGCTTGACCAAATGCGAATCCCAGAGCTTGTCGTAGAGCGTCTTGCCGGCCATCAGACTTTCCTCATCAGCGTCTTTTCTATGCCAATAACCACTTGGCTTGTACGGACGATGCTATGACGGTAGATTGAATAACTCAAATTCATAATTTTTATGCTTTGGATAACCCAAAGGAATACTTAAGCAGTGGACCTGGCCAACCTCAACGCCTTTATCGCCGTGGCTGAAACCGGCAGCTTTTCCGGGGCCGGTGAGCGCCTGTTCCTGACCCAGCCAGCCATCAGCAAACGGATTGCCGGGCTGGAGCAGCAACTGGATGTACGCCTGTTCGATCGCCTCGGCCGCGAGATCAATCTCACCGAAGCCGGGCGCGCCCTGTTACCGCGTGCCTATCAGATCATCAACGTACTGGATGATACGCGCAGAGCCTTGACCAATCTCAGCGGCGAAGTGACAGGTCGCCTGACCCTCGCCACCAGCCACCATATCGGCCTGCACCGCTTGCCTCCGGTTTTGCGCGCCTTCACTCGCCAATACCCGGCAGTAGCGCTGGATATTCAGTTTCTCGATTCAGAAGCTGCCTACGATGAAATTCTCCATGGCCGCGCAGAGATCGCCGTAATCACCCTCGCCCCCGAACCGCACACGCTGATCCGCGCGGTGCCGGTGTGGGACGATCTGCTGGATTTCGTCGCCTCCCCGGAACACCCGTTGGCGCGAAATGGCGCAGTCAGCCTCGCCGATGTGGCCCACCACCCGGCGGTGTTCCCCGGTGGAAACACTTTTACACACCATATTGTTCAACGCTTGTTCGAAGCCCAGGGGCTGATGCCAAACATCGCCATGAGCACCAACTACCTGGAAACCATCAAGATGATGGTTTCCATCGGCCTGGCGTGGAGCGTGCTGCCGCGGACTATGCTCGACGAGCAGGTTGCGCCTATCACTTTGCCGGGCATACAGCTGTCGCGCCAGCTAGGCTACATTCTGCACACCGAGCGAACGTTATCGAATGCAGCCAAGGCCTTTATGGCATTGCTCGACAGCCACGCAGGCAGCTCTGAGTACATGAGGTAAACCGGCCAGTACAACTCTCAAGGACGCGTCACCGCCAAAGGTCTGGTACCGATGCCCAAATCAGCAAATCGCTTTCCGCGTCTGCCACGCATCCATGCGGCAGACCCCCAGGCGTTGGAGCAGACCTGGGAAAACGCCCCGCAATTGTTGGCGGCGCTCAATGGCGCACGCTTGGGTGCCTGGTTCTGGGACATCGAGACCGGTCAGATCAGTTGGTCGCGAGGCACTCAAGCGCTGTTTGGCTTCGATCCCGAACAACCGCTGCCCAATGACCTCGACTACCTTGACCTGCTGCCCGTTGAAGACCGCGCCCGCACGTTGCAGGCCTTCAATGCGGTGATTAATGGCGAACCAGTGGAGCAAGCCTTGCGCCACCGGATCCGCTGGCCGGACGGCAGCCTGCACTGGCTGGAAATCAATGGCAGCTTGGCCAAGGACAAGCACGGCCGTCCGCAGATGATCGGGGTGATCCGCGAAATCACCCGCCAACGCGAGCGAGAAACCGCGCTGATCAACTCGGAAAAGCGTTTTGCCACGCTGTTTCACCTGAGCCCCAACGTTGTGTTGCTAACCCGCCGCTCCGACGGTTTGATCTATGAAGTCAACCAGCACTTCGAACAGACCCTAGGCTGGCCCGGCCATCAGGTGATCAACAAAACCACCATCGAGCTAGGTTTGTGGGCCAATCCACAACAACGCAACGCTGTACTCGAAGCCACTCGAGGCAACAGCGGCCCTGTCAGCCTGGAAGTGCAGTTTTGTGCCAGCAACGGCAAGGTCCACGACGGCATTCTCAGCACCCAGAACATCGAGCTTGAAGGTACGGTCTACCTGCTCAGCACCTTTGTCGACACCAGTGAACGCAGGCGCGCCGAACAGGCACTCAAAGACAGTCAGGAGCGCCTGGACCTTGCCCTGGACTCCGCGCAATTGGGCACCTGGGACTTGCATATTCCCAGCGGCATGCTCTACGGCTCGGCACGCGCAGCCGAATTGCATGGCTTGGAGCCGGTGCCTTTTCACGAGTCGTTCGAAGCGTTTTTCGAAGGGGTTCCGGAGCAGGACCGCAGCACCATGCGCAAGGCCTACCGCAGCCTTCGTGAAGGCCCGGCCGGCAACTATCAGATCACCTATCAGATCCAGCTGGAAAACGGCAGCGTGCGCTACATCGAAAGCCGTGCCCGGCTGTACCGCGACGCACAGGGCAAGCCGCTGCGCATGGCCGGAACCTTGCTCGACATCAGCGACCAGGTCGAACGCGAGCAACGCCTGACCAGCTCGGAAGAAAAGTTCGCCAGCCTGTTCCAGGCCAGCCCCGACCCGATCTGCGTGACACGCCAGGACAACGGGCAATTCATCGAGATCAACCCAGCCTTTACCCAGATCTTCGGCTGGGACGCCGAACAGGTTATTGGCCGCAGCGCTGAAGAAATCGGTTTGTGGGCCGAATCGGCCGAGCGCGCCCGGCGCATCGAGCAGGTGATTCGCGACGAAGCCCTGAACAATGTCGCGGTGGTGGTCAACCATAAAGACGGCCAACCGTTGACCTGCGTGATATCCAGTCGCCTGATCAGCGTCGACAACCAGCCTTGCAGTGTCACCACCCTACGCGACATCACCCAGCAACAACGGGCCGAGGCTGCACTCAAGGCCAGCGAAGAAAAGTTCGCCAAAGCCTTCCACTCCAGCCCCGACGCGATCACCATCACTGAACTCGACAGTGGACGCTACCTGGAGGTCAACGACGGCTTTTGTCGTCTGACGGGCTACAGCAGCGCTGAAGTGATCGGCCGCACCGCGCACGAAATCGGTATCTGGGCTGATGACAAACAGCGCACCAGCCTCATCACAGAACTGCAGGACAAAGGCCGCGTCCACCATCGCGAAATGCTCGGACGCAACAAGCGCGGCGAACTGCTCACGGTTGAAGTCTCGATTGAACCGATCACCCTCAATGAGTCGCCCTGCCTGCTGCTGACCGCCCGCGACGTCAGCCAGTTGAAGAACGCCCAGGCGCAGATTCGCCACCTGGCCTATCACGACCCGCTTACCAACCTGCCCAACCGCGCCCTGCTGATGGACCGCCTCAGTCAGCAGATCGCTTTGCTCAAGCGCCACAACCTGCGCGGTGCCCTGCTGTTTCTCGACCTGGACCACTTCAAGCACATCAACGATTCGTTGGGTCATCCGGTTGGCGATACCGTATTGAAAATCATCACCGCGCGCCTGGAGGCCAGCGTGCGCCTTGAAGACACCGTGGCTCGTTTGGGCGGCGATGAGTTCGTGGTACTGCTCAGCGGCCTGGAAGGCAGCCGTGACGAGGTCACGGAAAAAGTCCGCGAACTGGCGGATACCTTGCGCGAACTGCTGGCCGAACCGATGTCCCTGGACGGCCAGCGCCTGCAGGTCACACCCAGTATCGGCGTGGCGCTAATCCCTGATCACGGCTCGACTCCGGCCGATCTGCTCAAGCGTGCCGACATCGCCCTGTACCGAGCCAAAGACTCTGGTCGCAATACCACCCAGCTGTTCCATAGCACCATGCAAAAAGCCGCCAGCGAACGCCTGCGCATGGAAAACGACCTGCGCCTGGCCTTGGCCCGTGGTGAACTGGTGCTGCACTTCCAGCCACAAGTCGATGCCCGTGACAATCGAATCGTCGGTGCCGAAGTGCTGCTGCGCTGGCATCACCCGCAACTGGGCCAGCAGCCACCGGCACAGTTCATTCAGGTCCTGGAGGAAAGTGGTCTGATCCTCGAAGTCGGCAGCTGGATCCTGGAAGAAGCCTGCGATGCGTGTGCCGGCATGCTGCGCGACCACTTGATCGATGCCGACAACTTCAGCCTGTGCGTGAACATCAGCCCGCGACAGTTTCGCCAGAACGACTTTGTCGAACGGGTAGTACGCAGCCTCGACGACTTCCGCCTGCCGTACAAAATGCTCAAGCTGGAGATCACCGAAGGCATCGTCATCCAGAACCTGGAGGACACCATCAGTAAAATGCGCGAGCTCAAACAGTATGGTGTGAGCTTTGCCATGGATGATTTCGGGACCGGCTATTCGTCGCTGACCTACCTTAAACGTTTGCCGGTGGATGCGCTGAAGATCGACCAATCGTTCGTGCGCGATGCACCGCTGGACCCTAACGATGCGGAGATTGTCCGCGCTATCGTCGCCATGGCTCGCAGCCTGGAACTGGCGGTGATTGCTGAAGGCGTGGAGTTGTCTGAGCAGTTGGAGTTTCTCGAACACCTGGGCTGCCATTTGTATCAGGGCTACCTGCACAGTCGGCCATTGCCATTGAGTGAGTTCCGGCGGTTGTTGCTGGAAGCGCCGGCCAGCTTGTAGCCGTATTTCAAGCACATAAAAGGGCACCCGAACAGACTGTGTGAAAACGCACTGAAGGCCAGCCCAACAAACGCCCCGACTTGTTCGGGGGGTAGTTTTTTGTGCAGGCAACAGTCGAAAAAAGGCTTTTCAGCCCATTAGCGCCATCAATTGCGGATGCACGAGCATTCGCTGCTCCATTCGCTCAAAGAGTTCCTCACCGCCTGGGTTGAGCCTCCTCGCAGGCCTGAAACTGTTGGCCGTTTGAATAGCCGGCATCGGCCGTCACGCTCAAGGCATTTTGTTCCAGATGTTCTTTGGCGGCTTTGGCCATTGGCTCCAGCTGTTTTCGGCCATCGCCGTCCTGAGTCACTTCATGGGGCAGAATCAGGCAATGTGCGGCGTCCACGGCGGCTTGTGCGTTGTAGGCCACCCGTGGCCCTTTTGGCGTACGCATCATTCGGGCATCGCTTTCATGGGTGTTAAACTGCTCCAGGCCCATCGAGCTCATCAACGCTTGGCCGCTCTGATTGTCCTGCTGCCGAACTTCAAGCTGCGCCAGTGCTGTTTTGATCGCGCCGCGATCAACCACCTCTCCCGCCTCGGCCTTGTCGGCCTCATCCAGTTCTGCCAGATACTGAGCTATGCGCTTGTCCAGCTTCTCTTGCTGACGCTTGAGCTGTTTGAGGTTCATGTGGCGCCGCGAGGAAGCGTTAGCCTGAAACTTACTACCATTGGCCACCAAGTCGCCGGTGATCAGACCCGCCATGCGGCAAAACCGAACGAAGGCACGACACGTCGCCACAAAGGCGAGTTTGTTGTTTTTACGAAAGTCGGCGATGGTCTTGAAATCGGGTTTGAGTCGGTTGATCAGCCACATCACGTCGATATTGCGCTGACACTCGGCGTCAAAGCGCCGCGATGAGCGAATCCGCTGGAAATAGCCGTAGAGGTACAGCTTGAGCTGATCGGCGGGGTCATAGGCGGGCGACCGGTGCTCTTGGGAAGCGCTTTGTCAAAACCCAGTTGCACCAAATCCCGCTTGGCGACGTACAGGTCGATGACCCGAAAGAGGTGATCTTCAGGGATCAACTCTTCCAGCGAGACCGGGAATAGACTGGTCCGGCTGCGAGACCCTCCTTGGATGTAGGCCATAACGAAAAATGCTCCGTATCTTTCGATACGGAGCATTTTCTTTGAGCGCTGCGCAGATTGCCAGGTTTCACACAGTCTGCGAAGGTGCACTTTTCTTTACATCAGCGCACTCAGTTCAGCGCAGGCTTGCTATCCCCATTGATCGGGATGCGCTTGGCCTTGGCCTCTTCCGGTACGATGCGCAGCAGGTCGATGCTGAGCAGGCCGTTGGCCAGGCCCGCAGCCTTGACCTCGATGTGGTCGGCCAGGCGGAAGGATAACTTGAAGGCCCGCTGGGCAATGCCCTGATGCAAGTAAGTAACGCTTTCATTGTTGCTGTCACGCTTGCCGCCAGTAACGGTCAAGACGCCCTTTTCCACTTGCAGATCAAGATCCTGCTCTTGGAAACCGGCTGCAGCAACGACGATTCGATAGTGGTCTTCGCCATGTTTTTCGACGTTGTAGGGTGGGTAGCTGCTACCCGCCTCGTTACGCGCCGCAGATTCGAACAGGTCATTGAAACGGTCGAAGCCTACGGAATGACGGAACAGTGGAGCCAGAGAAAAAGCAGTAGTCATGGTACATCTCCTGAAAATCAGCGAGGTTGTGTAGTAGCGCGACCCGACTTCGGCATCGCGTACTCCTTAGATAAGGACCCTCGCCTGCTTTTCAAGCACCCCTGCAAAAATTTTTCAGGCCGCCTCGCTGACCGGCATGCCGATCAGCTGGGCGACACGATCGCAGTCGGTTTCACGGCGCAACTCGGTAAACAACGCCACCGCTTCGGGGTAGGTGCGGGTCAGCATCGCAACCCATTGTTTCAAGCGTCCCGGCGCCTGACGCGGAGTCATCTGCGCCCGGGCCTGGCCCCAAAAGTCCCGAATCAGCGGCAGCAAGCTGTGCCAGTCCATCGGTACAAACTCGACACCATCGCGCTCAGCCGCAATTTGCCGAGCCAGGTCCGGGCGCGAAACCAGCCCGCGGCCGAGCATGATGTCTTCGACACCGCTGACTTCGCGGCAACGTCGCCAGTCTTCAAGGGTCCAGACTTCGCCGTTGGCGTACACCGGTACCTTGACCACGTCCTGCACCTTGGCCACCCACTCCCAATGCGCTGGCGGCTTGTAGCCGTCAACCTTGGTCCGTGCATGCACCACCAACTGCTCAGCCCCGCCTTCGGCCAGCGCAAGGGCGCAGTCCAGGGCACCATCAGGGCTGTCGAAGCCCAGGCGCATCTTGGCCGTCACCGGAATATGCGCCGGCACGGCGCGGCGCACCTCACGCAGGATGGCATGGAGCAGCTCCGGCTCCTTGAGCAGCACCGCCCCACCGCGGGATTTGTTTACGGTTTTGGCCGGGCAACCGAAGTTCAAGTCGATCACCGGTGCACCCAGCTCACAGGCCAGCACCGCATTCTCTGCCAGGCAGACCGGATCCGAGCCGAGCAGCTGCACACGCAAGGGCACCCCGGCCGCGGTCTGCGCACCCTGGCGCAATTCAGGCGCCAGCTTGTCGAAGGTGGCCGCCGGCAACAGCCGGTCGCAGACGCGAATGAACTCGGTGACACACCAATCGATGCCGCCCACCTGGGTCAGGACGTCACGAAGGATGTTGTCGACCAGCCCCTCCATCGGGGCCAGGGCAATTTGCATGGGTTGCATCTCGAGCGAAAAGGCCGGCAGTCTAGCAAAATCCGCGGGCTACAGCGCTCCGGCCATCAGTGCCGGGCCGTAGCCGTCAATGAACTCACTGGGCATGCGCTTGGGCCGCCCGGTGGATAACTCGATGCAGACGAAGGTGGTGTGAGCGCGCAGCAAGGTAGTGCCGTCACTGGGACGCACCAACTGAAATCGTCGTGTCATCTTCAGGCGCTGGTCCCAGTCGACGATCCAGGTTGCCAATTGCAACTCGTCGTCTTCGTACGCCGCTGCCAGGTAGTCGATCTCATGGCGAACCACCGCCATCGCCCGGTCTAGCCGCCGGTACTCGGCAAGGTCCAGACCCAGGCGCTGAGAATGACGCCAGGCACAACGCTCCAGCCAAGTGACATAGACCGCGTTGTTGGCGTGGCCGAGGCCATCGATATCGTCGGCACCGACGCGCAGGTCGATGGTGAACGGTGTTGCCAGATCCCAACTCATGCCCGCTCCAGGTCTGTGGTGAACGGGCAGAGTGTAACGGATGCTCAGGCCGATTGCCGCGCTGGCGTACGACGATGCGTCAGCAACGTCATAACACCTTCAATCAACTGTGGATCGGACAGCACCCGTTGATGACCGCCTTGCGGCAGCACAAGCAGGCGACTGTCGAACCAGGCCTGATGGATCGCACGCGCCTCGCTGGCCGGCACCAGGGTATCGTCTTCGGCATGCACGATCAGCGCGGGAATCTCCAGTTGATAGCCACTGACGTCCAGACGCGCGATTTGTATACCGACGTCCCGCTCGATCTGGCGGATAAAGGCTGCCCGCGCCCGCGCCGGCATACCCAGGCGATGGGCGAAACCGCGCAATACACCCAGTAACTGCGCGGGCGCGGCGACGCTGACCGCAGCTTCAGCACGCAGGCCCCACTGCAGCGCCAACATGACGCTGGCGCCGCCCATGGAATGGCCAATCACCGCTTTGAGCGCAGGGAGCTCAGCGGCAGCCTCAAGCAAGGCCCGAGCAAACAGCACAACATGCGCTTGATTGCCCGGTGAATGGCCATGCGCCGGCCCCTCCAGGGACACGGCGGTGTAACCGGCCTGCACCAAAGCATCGATCAAGTGGGCGAATTGAGTTGGGCGCCCTTCCCAACCGTGCATCAACAACACGGTTGGCCCCTGCCCCCAACGCAGGGCAGACAAGCCAAAGCGCAACGTGATGCGCTCGGCACGGGCCAGCAACGGCAGCTCCCACTCACGGGGCGGCAAGTTGCGTGGGGTCATGAAGGCACGGCGCATCTTGCCAGCAATATGCTCTGGCGCCAGCCGCCCAACGGTGCCGTTAACGCTACGAATCCAGCTCAAGGTATTCATCGCTTCGCTCCGGTAGATGTCGCTCGATCAGACCACCGCCGATTTGGCGGCACGCAGGATACGATCAGACAGCTCGTCTGTGCCCAGGGCACGGGCCAACGCCAGGCCACCAATCATCAGGGCCAGGTCTGCGAGGACCTTGTCGGCCTCTTCGGGGCTGTCGGCAAGATTTGCCATCATCAGTTCAATGTGTTCGGCCAGGACTTGGCGGAATGCATCCGGCAGGCGCGCCATCTCGCCCAACGCCGTGGGCAACGGGCAGCCACGCTCGGTGGCATCGCGGTGTTTGCGTGACAGATAGAAGGCGGCAACCAGAGCACGGCGCGCTTCGCCGTTCATGTTCGGGTCAACTTCGGCAAGCAATGCCCGGCGCTCAGAAAGCAACTGACTGAAAGCTTCGAGCATCAGCGCGTCCTTGCTGTCGAAGTGCGCATAGAAGCCACCCACCGTCAGCCCGGCAGCGCCCATCACTTGATTGACGCTCGGCTCAGCAGGGCCATGCTGAATCAATGCACTGCAGGCTGCATCGAGAATCCGTTCGCGGGTTTTTGCTTTTTTGTCATTCATGACCTGCCTCCAAATATTATGCTTAAAATATTATTCTCATAATATTTTTCCGCAAGCAGTTTCTCCTGCCGTTTGTCGCACAGAGGAGGAAGTCGGAAGAGGAAACTTTTTTCGAGGCAAAAACAAAAGGCTCATTCAATAATCGAATGAGCCTTGAAATCCCACAAAGTGGGTAAAATGGCGTCCCCTAGGGGACTCGAACCCCTGTTACCGCCGTGAAAGGGCGGTGTCCTAGGCCACTAGACGAAGGGGA
>NZ_JBNPJT010000033.1:0-20121 GCF_050312595.1 Pseudomonas sp. UM16
ATCGCCAGCTACAAGGATGGCGGCGTCAGCGCCGTGGTCTATGCCGGTGCCGATGGCAGCCTCAGCGTGCAAATGGTCCGCCCACCGGATGCGGCGCGCAAAGCACAAAATCAGCAGACCCGCGGCGCGGACCCGTTCATGTATGGCGCGCCGGGGTAGATAGCATGATTCAATTTATTGGCAAAACCTCAAACCAGACCCAACTCCACCTGCTCACCGCGCAGCCGCACCGGCCAGACCTGTAACGCCTGCTGCGTATCCTCCAGGCAACGGCCATCGCTCAAGCTGAAATGCTGCTTGTACAACGGCGCCGCCACCACCAATTCGCCCTTGAGATGGCCAACCAGCCCACGGCCGATCACATTGGCGCCGGACTTGGGGTCCTGGTTGTCCAGGGCAAATACCGGTATGTCCTGCTCCGGCAGATAGAACAGCGCTACCTGACGCCCCTCGAACCAGACCACCACCCCCGATTGCGCCACCAGATCGTGACGGCTGCAGACCGCTTGCCAGGCTTGTGGTTGCAGGTTTACAGCAGTATTGGACAGGCTCATCACAGCACCTCTTCAGTGGTCGGGATCAAATGCAGTTCAGCCGCGGCGATGGGCCGACGCTGACCACGTTCACGGACAAAATGCACACCAGGGTCAGGACGCTGGTCGTTGACGAAGGTACGGAAGCGTTTGAGTTTTTCCGGATCTTTGAGGGCATTGGCCCATTCGCATTGGTAACGGTCGACCACCATCTGCATCTGCGCTTCAAGTTCAGCACCCAGGCCCAGGCTGTCCTCGATGATCACCTGTTTGAGGTAATCCAGCCCGCCCTCCAGGCTTTCGCGCCAGACCGAGGTGCGCTGCAGTTTGTCGGCGGTGCGGATGTAGAACATCAACACGCGGTCGATGAGGCGGATCAAGCCGGCGTCATCGAGGTCAGTGGCAAACAGCTCGGCATGGCGCGGGCGCATGCCACCGTTGCCGCAGATGTACAGGTTCCAACCCTTCTCGGTGGCGATCACGCCGATGTCTTTGCTCTGCGCTTCGGCACATTCGCGGGTGCAACCGGACACCGCGAACTTGAGCTTGTGCGGTGAGCGCAGGCCTTTGTAGCGGTCTTCCAACCTCAAGGCCATCTGCACGCTGTCTTGCACGCCGTAGCGACACCAGGTACTGCCCACACACGATTTCACCGTTCGGGTGGACTTGCCATAGGCGTGGCCGGTTTCAAAACCCGCCTCGATCAGCTCGCCCCAGATCGCCGGCAACTCATGCAACTGAGCGCCAAACAGGTCGATACGCTGGCCGCCGGTGATCTTGGTGTAGAGGTCGTACTTCTTCGCCACCTGACCGATCACGATCAGTTTTTCCGGGGTGATCTCACCACCGGGAATCCGCGGCACCACCGAATAGGTGCCGTTTTTCTGCATGTTGGCCATGAAGGTGTCGTTGGTGTCCTGCAACGGCACCAGCGACGGGTCCATGATCGGCTGATTCCAGCAAGAGGCCAGGATCGAGCCTACCGTGGGCTTGCAGATATCGCAGCCGACATGACCGCGCCCGTGCTTGGCGAGCATCTCGTCGAAGCTGAGGATGCCTTCGACCCGCACCAAGGCATAGAGCTCCTGACGGGTGTAGGCAAAGTGTTCACACACGCTCTTGTCGACGCTGACGCCCCGGGCGATCAGTTCGTGTTCAAAGACCTGCTTGAGCAAGGCTGCGCAGCCACCACAACCGGTGCACGCCTTGGTCTGCTGCTTGAGCGCGCCGAGCTCGCCACAACCGTTGTCGATAGCGCTGCAGATCGCCGCTTTGCTGACGTTGTGACAGGAGCAGATGGTCGCACTGTCCGGCAAGGCGTCGGCGCCCAGGGTCGGTACACCAGACACTTGCGGGAGAATCAGCGCGGCAGGGTCGGCCGGCAGGCTGATGCCGTTCTGAGCGTACTGCAACAGCGTGTCGTAGTAGCTGTTGTCGCCGACCAGCACCGCACCCAACACACGTGTGCCGCTGGCATCGACCACCAAGCGTCGGTAGGCGGAGTTGGCTTCATCGATGAAGCGGTAGCTGCGCGAACCCGGCGTCGCGCCATGGGCATCGCCGATCGAGCCGACATCGACACCCAGCAGCTTGAGCTTGGTCGACATGTCTGCACCGGTAAAGCTGGCGGCGTCCTCGCCGGCCAGTTCCGCGGCAACATTGCGCGCCATGCTGTAGCCCGGCGCAACCAGGCCAAACACACTGCCGTTCCACGACGCGCATTCGCCGATGGCGAAGATCTGCGCATCGCTGGTGCGGCACGCGCTGTCGATGACCACGCCACCGCGCGCGGCGATGTCCAGACCGCTGCTGCGGCCCAGGGCATCCTGCGGACGAATCCCGGCGGAGAATACGATCAGATCGGTTTCCAGAAACTCGCCACCTTCGAAGTTCATTCGGTAGCGACAGTCCTGCCCCGCCTCTACTGACTGGGTAGCCCGTGACAGGTGCACGCCGACCCCGAGTGCTTCTATCTGCGCACGCAAGGCGGCACCGCCTTCGGCATCCAGTTGCACCGGCATGAGCCTCGGCGCGAACTCCACCACATGGGCTTCAAGGCCCAGGGATTTGAGTGCATTGGCGGCCTCAAGCCCGAGCAAGCCACCACCGACCACTACCCCACGCCGGGCATTGGCTGCTGCCGCGCGGATGGCATCGAGATCGTCGAGGGTGCGGTACACCAGCCGGGAAGCGCCCTCGCAGCCTTCTATCGGCGGCACGAAAGGATAGGAACCGGTGGCCAGGATCAGGTAGTCATAGGCGTAGCGCCCCTTCGAAGTCACCACCTCATGGCACTGGCGATCGATGTCCAGCACCGCTTCGCCCAGGTGCAGGTTAACGCCCTGCTCGGCGTACAAGCCCGCCGCCGCCAACGCCAGCGCCTCAGCATCGCTGCCGCTGAAGTATTCGGACAGGTGTACCCGGTCGTAGGCACGCTGGCGCTCTTCACCGAACACCCTCAGTTCGAAGCGGCTCAGGGCATCGCGTTCGATCAGTTGCTCAACGCAGTGATGGCCAACCATGCCGTTGCCGACAATGATCAGTTTTTCCCGCGGGGCGATGGTCATTGCTGCATTCATACCCGATCCTCACTCAAGGCCATTCACGGTGGCGTTGCTACCGGGGCGAGCCCGAAAAAACAAAAAAAGGCGCCTGGAGCCGAAGCTCCAGGCGCCTTTGCCTGGTCGTTTTATGTAGTTCCGAATGCGAATCGCCATTGACCCGCGGGAACGTTGTAGCAATACAAAAGCAGGGAGCATGCCAACTGCCAGAAACCATTGAAACCCGGGCGTTGTGATGCGCTTGAACCGTTTTCATCGACCCAGGCTGGTGCACCCCTCCCCTTAATGGGGCATTCAATACACGTCGCGCAGGTAGCGTTTGCTACGGCTCAAGTCACCGACATAAGCCTCGGCCCGCTCGACACTCATCGCACCGTGCTCGCGCACCACCTGCTTGAGCGCGGCGTCGACGTCCTGGGCCATGCGTGTGGCATCACCACAGACATAGAAGTAACCGCCCTCCTGCAGCCAGCGCCACAGTTGCGCGCCCTGCTCGAGCATGCGCTGTTGTACATAGATTTTCTCCGCCTGATCGCGGGAGAAGGCGGTGTCCAGCCGACTTAGGTGGCCGTCGCGCTGCCAGCTCAGCAACTCGTCACGGTAGTAAAAATCACTGGCAGCCTTTTGCTCACCGAACAACAGCCAGTTGCGTCCAGTGGCTGCCATCGCTTGGCGCTCCTGAAGAAAAGCCCGAAACGGCGCAACACCAGTGCCCGGGCCAACCATGATCACCGGCGCCGAGTTGTCTACTGGCAGACGAAAATGCTTGGTCGGCTGTGGGAAGATCGCCACCCGGCCTGTACCTGCACGGTCGGCCAGGTAGCTGGAACATACGCCCTTGCGCTGGCCATATCGGACGGTGGACAGGGTCAGGTGTACCTGCTCGGGATGTGCTTTTTGGCTTGAACTGATCGAGTAGAGTCGCGGCTGCAACGGTTTGAGGACGCTCAACCAGGTGTCCAGGTCCAGTAGCGGCGCACATGTCTGCAGCAGATCGACCAGTTGCTTGCCCCATAGCCAGTCCTTGAGTGCCGCTTTGTTCTGCGCCAGTAACAGTTGTTGCACGTCACCGTCAGGGCTGTGGCGGGCAACCACGTCGAGGATCTGCGGGGTGATACGGGCGATGTCCAGATGCTCGCTCAAGGCCTGCAGCAACGACATGTCGGGCTGCCCCTTGAGGCTGACGCAACGGCTACCCTCAAGGCCGCTTGCCAGCAGCCACTCCTCGACCAGCGCCGGGCAGTTGCGCGGCCAGACGCCCAAAGCATCACCGGCCTGATAGGTGAAGCCGCTGTCGCCTAGATCGAACACCAACTGGCGGGTTTCCTTGCTCGCACCGGGGCTGTTGAGCAATCGATTTTCCAGCAGACGGGCCGCCAATGGGCGCTGCTTACTGAAACCACTTGAGGCAGGCACCGACGCCTGCGGGATGGGTTCGCTGCCTTGATGCCCGAGCTTGCCGAGCAAGGCTTGCAGCCACTGTCCGGCTGGCTCACCGAAGTCACCTTCACAGTCTACGCGCTCGAGCAAACGCTGGCCGCCCAACTCCGCCAAACGCTGATCAAGCTTGCGCCCAAAGCCGCAGAACTGCTCATAACTGGAATCACCCAACGCCAGCACGGCATAGGGCAACCCTGCGCAGCGGCTCGAATGCTGGCCATGCAGGCCTTGCCAGAACGCCGCGCCGCTATCCGGTGCATCACCATCGCCAAAGGTACTGGCAATCAACAGCAGGCTGGCAGGATTGTCCAATTGCTCCAGCGCCACATCCTCCATGCAACTCAATTGCACCGCCAGGCCAACCTGGCGCAGGCGCTCGGCACACTGCTCGGCCAAAGCCTGGCCGTTGCCGGTTTGCGAGGCCCATAGCAGCAAGTGCTGGTCCTGCACCGACAGGCATTGCGACTCGAGCTCAGCGGCAGCAATACGCGCACCGGCCACGCGTTGCAACGCCACGGCGCAGTGCTTGAACGCGGGCTGCAGCGACACCGGATCAACGGCATCGCTGGTGACGGCATTGATTGCCAGGTTGTCGCCGTAGACATCGTTCCAGTGAAACGGGGCAAAGCAGTTACCCGGCAATACCCGCGTGCTGATCCGCGCAGGCAACACGGCTTGGCCACGGCGGGAGCGCACTTGCACCTGGTCCTTTTCGGCGATACCCAGACGCTCGGCATCTTCAGGATGAAGCTCGATAAAAGTGCCTGGATCAAGCTTGTTGAGCGCTGCAACTTTGCCGGTCTTGGTCAGTGTGTGCCATTGGTGCTGGACTCTCCCTGTATTGAGCACCAGGGCAAATTCGTCGTCAGGCAGCTCGGCAGCGGGTAGCCAGGGGCGGGCAAAAAAACGGGCCTTGCCGCTGCGGGTTGGAAAAGCAATGGCCGGTGCCGGGCTGGCGCCATCGTGATACAGCCTCTGGCTGATGCCGTCATTGCGATAGCGCAGCGGGCTGCGGTTGTCCGCTCGCCCCGGCGCACACGGCCACTGCTGCGACGTCTGACGCAGACGGGGGTAGCTGACGCCGCGCACATCGTAGCCAGTGTCTGGATTCCAGGCCCTGCGGATTTCTTCGAACACCGCCTCGGCACTGTCGTAGCTGAATGCCTCGGCATAGCCCATGGCACAGGCGACGCGGGCAATGATCTGCCAATCGGGCAAGCTCTCCCCGGGCGGCTCGACAGCCTTGCTCATCAAGGTCAGGTTGCGCTCGGAATTGATCATCACCCCTTCACCCTCGGCCCACAGCGCCGCGGGCAGGAGGATATCGGCATAGCGATTGGTTTCGGTGTCGAGAAAGGCATCCTGGGTGATCACCAACTCCGCCGCCTGCAGGCCGTCGATCACCTGTTGGCGGTTGGCGACACTGGCCACCGGGTTGCTGCAAATGATCCAGCACGCCTTGATCTGCCCGGCGCCAAGCTGTTCGAACAAGGCCACCGTGCCGTCGCTGGCTTCACTGCGCAGGCTGCCCGCAGGCACTTGCCAAAGCTGCTCGACGAAAGCACGGTCGCTGGCGACCAAGGCTGAACGCTGGCCGGGCAGGCCCGGGCCCATATAGCCCATTTCGCGCCCGCCCATGGCATTGGGTTGCCCGGTGAGCGAAAACGGCCCACTGCCAGGCCGGCAGATGGCGCCGGTGGCCAGGTGCAGATTGCACAGGGCGTTGGTCTGCCAGGTGCCATGAATGCTCTGGTTCAGGCCCATGGTCCAACAGCTCATCCATTCTGGGGCCTGGCCAATCCACTCGGCGGCCTGACGGATGTCGGCTTCGGCAAGCCCGGTGATGGCGGCGACGCGTGCGGGCGTGTAGTCCTCAAGAAACGCTGGCATGCCCTCCCAGCCCTCGGTGTAGCGGGCAATAAAATCATCATCACAGTGGCCGTTGTGCTTGAGCAGGTACAGCAGGCCATTGAGCAGCGCCAGATCAGTGCCCGGCTTGATCTGCAGGAACAAGTCAGCCTTGTCGGCGGTGGCGCTGCGCCGCGGATCGACGACGATCAAGCGGGCACCGGCCTTGAGCCGGTCGAGCAGGCGCAGAAAGAGGATCGGGTGGCAGTCAGCCATGTTCGCGCCAATCACGAAAAACACCTCGGCGCGATCAAAGTCCTGATAACTCCCCGGCGGGCCGTCGGCCCCCAGCGACTGCTTATAGCCGCTGCTGGCGCTGGCCATGCACAGGCGCGAGTTGGATTCGATATGCCGACTGCGGACAAAGCCTTTGGCCAACTTGTTGATCAGGTATTGCGCCTCCAGCGACATCTGCCCGGACACATAAAACGCCAAGGCGTCAGGCCCATGTTCGTCAAGGATCGCGCGCAGCCGCTGGGCAGCCTGGTCAATGGCCAGATCCATGCTTGTCTGCACCGGATCACGCTGGCGGTGATCACGCAGATAGGCTCGCTCCATGCGCCCTGAATCGCGCAACGGCTGATGCGCGGTCAGGCCCTTGGTGCACAGCCGACCGAAATTGCTCGGGTGCTGTTTGTCACCGCTGACCTTGGTTACCCGATTGCCTTCAACCGTCATGACGATGCCGCATCCCACCCCACAATACGGGCAAACGCTACGCACAGTGCTGCTGCTCATCTGCCGACCTCCTGCTTGCGCAAAAAAAAAGCGCCCTGCTGCCCCAGCTTGTGAAAACAAGCAGGGGCAACACGGCGCCTTTGTCGTGAACGGGGCAATCTGCGTTGATTGCCGGATGTTCAGGCCTTAGCAAGGGTCGCGCCAGAATGCGCGAAGTCATGCGGGACGGGCATCCACCGACAGAAACCCGTCGACGCCCTGCACCGCTATGGCTCAGTTGCACCATTGCATGGCACAGCCCGGCAACAGGCATTATCATTCGCGCCATCACGGCCGGCACTTGTCCATTTCCTTACCGGCCCCGGAGCTTTTTCATGGAAGAAATCGAGCAGCATTGGCTGTTTGCGCTTTCCGCGCCCATGGCCGCCCTCAATGGCGCCAGCTACACCGCCGCCACCTACTACGCACTTGAAGATGAAGACGAATCGGACCTGCAGAAATGGTGGGGGCTGAGCAATCGTCGACAATTACTGGACATGTTGCACATGGCCGATGACGGTCATGCCCGCGAAGTCAGCAATGCCTACTGGCAAGCAGCGCGTTGCCTGCCCAGCGAGTGGCAGGACGCCGTGGAACAACTAAACCCACGCCAACGCATCCAGTACCAATTCGCTTACCGCACCTTGCCTGATTGTGGCCAGGGCGGGGTGCGCGCCTGGGACCTGGGACGCATGGGCTTTTTGCTGCGCAGCGGCCTGCGCAAAGGCTGGATCAGCGCTGAGGAAAGCCTCTGGCTGCAAGGCCGCCTGGCCCTGCGCGCACGTCATTACTACAACGGCTGGAACAGCTACCTGGCCGGCTACATCTACGGCAAGGCGCTGTGGAACTGCTCCGACAGCAGTGATGATGACCTGGCCCAAGCGTTGGCCCGTCAGGGCGATGAACACTGGAATCGCTGCATCCTGATCAACCTCAACAATGGCGCCAGCAGCCTGCTCGCCAGCCTGCCCTGGGACCTGCCACTGGACCTGCCGGAACGCCCTGACACCCTGGAAGAGGACTGCTGGTCATGAGTTGCTGGATACACCTGGGCATTGAGCCGACCACAGACCCTGATGTCATTCGTGGTGCCTACCGCGCACGCTTGCCGCAGCACCACCCGGAAACCGACCCGCAGGGTTTCCAGGCTTTGCGCCAAGCCTACGAAACTGCCTTGAAACTGGCCCGTATGGAGCAGGACCAAGCGCCAGCAGATAAGCCGCAGGAACCTGTCGACAACGGCCCTGTAGAGCTCACCATGAGCGCCTTCAACGCCATGCTCGAAGACGCCAGCAAGCGCTTCGACCCGGCCGCTTGGCAGGCCTTTATCGAGCAGCTCGATCAGCTGTCACTGGCAGATCTGGAACAAGTCAGCTGGCACTTGCTGTACAACCTGATGCAGGCCGGCCCGTTATCGCACAATTGCGCGCAATTGCTGGCCAGGCGTCTGGGTTGGAGCCAGCAGTTGCTGCACTTGGAACAGCCGCGTCAGGCTGAAGAGTTCCTTGAGCGTATCGCTGAAGCGGACCCCTTCGACACCGCCCTGATGAAGGATTGGCCGCCGGTCGCGCAGATCGAGACCTTATGGTTTGCCCGCACGCTCGAGCACCTCTTTCACAACCGACCGCTGTTCGAATACAAAAGTTTTGCCAGCGCTCACACCTGCTTTGCCTTTCCCCCGGATGAGACCTTTGTCCAGCGTTTGCTGGTGCAGTTCAGCCAGGCCGGTATCGGCAGCAAGACCTTCTGCGCGATGATTACAGAGCAACAGCAACAGGCACCGGACGACGTCGATCTGTTGTACCTGCTTGCCCGCCAGCGTAGCTACACCGGCCAGGAAGAACTGGCGCGCCAGAGCTGGACGCAGCTGTGGCGCGAGCACCAGCATCCACAGGCGGCGCGCTGGCTGCTGGAGCTGTGCCAGACCCACCAGCCACAGCGTCTGCCCTTGCTTATCCAGGCCTTTGATCGCCTCGATCCGGTGTTGACCTGGCCCGATCATCTGGGCGAGCACACGCAAGTCTGGGGTAGCCCGTCACAGCGCCCGGAAACCCTGACCCGTTGGTTTGAAGCGGCGCGCAACGAACTTCCAGGTGTCGCTGGCACCTTCGTCAAATGGCGCATGAGCAGTGGCGATGAGTTGCCGTTGCTGGCCTGGCTGCTTGATGATCAGCAGGACGTTCAACTGCAGCGCCTGTATCGTCATGCCTGGGCCCTGCATCGTGGCGACAGTGATCTGCTGCGCCAAATACTCGCCGAACCGCTCAGCGACGACCCACTCGATGCGCTGATTCTCGAAGGTTTTCAGTACCAGGCTGAGCAACAGCTGCGCTGGTTGAACCAATCACCGATTGCCCTGGCCCTGACTGCCTTCATCAACAGCCCATCGGCGCACGCTCAACTGCCTGAAGCGTTGACCGACGACGACACCTTGACCGTGTGCCGAGACTGGATGCGGCGAGCGCGCAGCTATCCGGCTGCCGGGATCATCCGCCTGACTGAAGCGATCGAGCCGAGCTCCTTGTACCCGGTTCCGTTTGGGCTTGATCTGTTGGCACAACTGGCCACGATCGGCATCGAGCTGCCGCGCCCGCCAAGCGATGACGAGCTGTGGAACTGGCATCGCCAGAACCTGTTCATGCTGGCCCTGATCAATCAGCCGGAGCGTTGGCTGGCGCTGGTTTCGCCGCAATTGCCGGGGAGCCTGAGCTATCCGCCCAAGCATCCTTTTGCCCCGCTGCACCAATGGCTGATGCGCCTGCAAACTGAGCAAGGCCACCTTGACGGGCTACTGGGCTGGCTGGAGCCTGACGACCCGGTTCAGCAGTTGATGAGCAAAGGCCTGCTGACTGTGCAGCAAGCCCTGGACAGCGCCAAACTACCGAGCAATCAACAGCTCTATGCCTGCCTGGAGAATAATCCAAGCGCCTTCGACGACGACTTGCTGGGCTTGATGTTGCTCTGTGGCGTGCTCTATCACGACCCAAGCCTGAACGCCGAGCAGCACCGCAACCTGTTGCAGCGCATTGCCAACCTGACCTGCTCGCAGGACTGGTTCGAGCCGTTTCGCGCCGGCCTGATCAAGGGTGAGCCGGTGCACCCGCCGCGCAAACTGCTTGAAGAAGACCATCTGATCCATGCCCCGCTGTTCTATGCCGCGCTGGATGCACTGAAGAATCTGGTGCGTTTTGGCAACGACGGTGTACCACGGGCCAAAGTGCTCAAAGAGTTGCAGCGTGGTAAAGACTTTCCTGGCATGGACACCGGTATTCGCGCAGCCCTGACCGCGTTGCTGTCGTGGTCCGAGCGCCTGTTGCTGGCCAACGCTAGCAACCAGCCGGTGCCCGCATCACACGTATGGAAACTGGGTAGCCGCCTGGGTCGCAAGGGCTATGGGCTGCAAGTGCTCGGCAGCATCCTGCTCGGACCAATACTGACGATCATGGCGGCCGGTACACCGCTGCAGTATCTGTTCGGTCTGCTGTTCGTCGGCCTGTTGGGCAGTGCCAGCCTGCGTCGTTTACACGATATCGGCCGGGGTATCCCGACGCTAATCCTGTTCGCGGCGCTGCTGCCTTTTCTGCACTTTCTACCGGTGGTGTTGTTGTTTCTTCCGGGTGAACCACTGCCCAATCGCTACGGCGTAGCGCCGGTCAACGCAACGCAGTTCAACCTGCAGGCGGGCCTGCAAGCTGCCCTGCGGCGCTTGAACGGCTAAAACCTCAGTTGCTCCAGCGCCTCGCTGAGGCGCTTGCGCTGAGTGCTGATCTGATCGGCTTGCTGACCGGCCAAGGCATTGGAAAAATCATCCAGCCAGCGGCCGATCTGCTCGCGCTCATCACCCAAGCTCTGCATCCAGGCCCGCTCCAGACGGGCCAGCAAAGTGCGGTTGGGCAGTGCGTCGCGCGGGTGGATTTTCAATCCCGAGAGCCGTGCATGACTGGCCTGGCGCGCCTGTTGATCCAACCCCGTGGGGCTGCGGTCGATGCTGTGGCTATGCTGCTCGCCAGTGTCGAGCAGGGTCACGTCGACTTCCAGCAGGCCGTTAATGTCATAGCTGAAGCGCACATCCAGGCTCTGCAGCTTGCCATTGGGGGTAAGCGGTACGTCGAAGGCGTCAACAAAGATATTGTCTTTGACCCACGGCCGTTCGCCTTGGTACACCTCGACACGGATCGATTTTTGCTCAACATGGGTACTGCTGAAGCGCTCGACGCGCGACGTCGGGATCACCGTGTTGCGCTCAATGATCGGCGAAAACACGCCCGTCACCGCCTCGCTGCGGCAGGTGTTAATCCCCAGGGTGTAAGGGCAGACATCGGTGAGGATCAGCTCTTCGATGGCTTCGTCACGCGCCTTGCAGGCCGCCTGAGTAGCGGCGCCGAGTGCAACGATGGTGTCGGGGTCCAGGTGCCGGTAAGGCAGACGACCAAACAGCGTGGCAACCATCTGCTGCACCGCCGGCATGCGCGTGGCGCCGCCTACCAGCACCAGGCTGTCGAGGTCCTTGGGGCTGACCCGGGCATCCCGCAGCGCCTGTTCGATCGGCGTGCGAATGCGCCCAAGCAGCGCCGCCCAGATCTTCAGCGCACGAGGCTCGTCCAGCGACCACTCGCGGTTTTCACCGGCACCGTTCCAGCTCAGATGCTGCTCACCCTCGCCCAGCTTGCACTTGAGCTGCTCGATGGCATCGGCAAGGCTGGCCAGGGCTTGAGGTTGCAGTGCCGAGGGTTTCAGTTGCCAGTCCTTTAGACAGGCTTGCAGTAACGCTGCGGTAAAGTCTTCACCGCCGAGGAAGTTGTCACCGGTCGAAGCATGCACCTCGATCAGTGGCAGCGCGTATTCCAGCACAGTAACGTCAAAGGTACCGCCGCCCAGGTCGAAGATCAGTGTGCGTTCGAATTTCTTTTCGTGCAGCCCGTAAGCCATGGCCGCAGCCGTTGGCTCATTGATCAAGCGTTGCACTTTCAAGCCGGCCAGTTCGGCGGCAAAGCTGGTGCGTTTACGCTGCTCGTCGCTGAAGTACGCCGGTACCGAAATCACCGCTTCGCTCACCGGGCAGCCGAGAAACACTTCGGCATCGGCTTTCAAGGCACCAAGCACCAGGGCTGAGAGTTCTTCGGGGCTGAAGTGCTGGTCACCGAGCTCGAGCTTTTTATCACTGCCCATGAAACGCTTGAAGGCCGCGACGGTACGCTCAGGGTGGGTGGTCAGACGCGCTCGTGCGGCCGAGCCGACCAGGATACTGCCGTCGTCGTCGAGACTGACCACCGAAGGGGTGAGGACATCGCCGAGGGCGTTGGGGATCAATTGCGCATGACCCTCGCGCCAGACCGCCACCAGGCTGTTGGTGGTGCCCAGATCGATACCCAGCAAAGGCGCTGGGGAAGTGCTTGCATCCTGCATGATCGTTCTCTTGCTCAGTAGGGGCTGGCACGGAGAAAACTGCGGCGTACCAGCGTGCTGGTGGATTCTGGACGAAATCCAGAAACAAAAAAAGCGACCCTAAGGTCGCTTTCTTTGTTGCTTCCGGGTGTTCAGTGGGCCCTGGAAGCTAAATATGGCGCAGCGGACGGGACTCGAACCCGCGACCCCCGGCGTGACAGGCCGGTATTCTAACCGACTGAACTACCGCTGCGCAGTTGGACTTGCGTCCGGTTCCTCTCTGATAACACCTTCTTGCGAAAGTGTCGGGTCAGGAACATCTCAGGAAGTGGTGGGTGATGACGGGATCGAACCGCCGACCCTCTGCTTGTAAGGCAGATGCTCTCCCGGCTGAGCTAATCACCCTTCGTCTCGGTGTGGCGCGCATTCTACGGAGCACCGAACACTCTGGCAAGCACTTTTTTAAAAAATTTTTTCAGGCGTTCCAACGACTTAGCGGGCTTGGCCTAAAGTGCCCGCTCGGAGAATAATGCCCTCCTTATGTGTTAAGGAGAGATTCACCCCATGTGGTTCAAAAACCTGCTGACCTATCGCCTGACCCAGGATGTCCCGTTCGATCCCGAAGCACTGGAAACCGCTCTGGCCAGCAAGCCGGCGCGCCCTTGCGCCAGCCAGGAGTTGACCACCTACGGTTTCGTCGCCCCTTTCGGCAAAGGCGAAGATGCACCCCTGGTCCATGTCAGCGGTGACTTCCTGCTGATCGCTGCGCGTAAAGAAGAACGCATCCTGCCTGGCAGCGTGGTGCGTGATGCGGTTAAAGAGAAGATCGACGAGATCGAAGCCGAGCAGATGCGCAAGGTCTATAAGAAGGAGCGCGATCAGATCAAAGACGAGATCATCCAGGCCTTCCTGCCGCGCGCCTTTATTCGTCGCTCGATGATCTTCGCCGCCATCGCCCCCAAGCAAGGCCTGATCCTGGTCAACTCGGCCAGCGCCAAGCGTGCCGAAGACCTGCTCTCGACCCTGCGCGAAGTCATGGGCTCGCTGCCTGTGCGCCCGGTGACGGTAAAGATCGCCCCGAGCGCGACGATGACCGACTGGGTCAAAACCCAGCAAGCTGCGCCCGACTTCTATGTACTGGACGAATGCGAGCTGCGCGACACCCACGAAGACGGTGGCATTGTTCGTTGCAAACGTCAGGACCTGACCAGCGACGAGATCCAGCTGCACCTGGGTACCGGCAAGGTCGTGACTCAGCTGTCGCTGGCCTGGCAAGACAAACTGTCGTTTGTACTCGACGACAAAATGGTCATCAAACGCCTGCGCTTTGAAGAGCTGCTGCAGGACCAGGCTGAAGAAGACGGTGGCGACGAAGCGCTGGGGCAACTGGATGCCAGCTTCACCCTGATGATGCTGACCTTCGGCGAATTCTTGCCGGCGCTGTTCGAAGCGTTGGGTGGCGAAGAGATTCCGCAAGGGATTTAACGCTTAAGCGGCAAGCCTCAAGCTTCAAGTAAACGCCAGAGCCGTAACCGGGCTGGCTTTACTTGAAGCTTGAAGCTTGTAACTTTAAGCTAACGACCTGTGAGGACGACCTCACGACGCACCGCGTGACCATCCGGGGACGGCCCCATCAACTGATGGAGACTCTGCATGTCCTGGATCATCCTGTTTTTCGCCGGCCTGTTCGAAGTAGGCTGGGCCGTCGGCCTCAAGTACACCGATGGTTTCACCCGCCCTCTTCCCACTGTGCTCACCATTGGCGCCATGGTCATTAGCCTCGGCTTGCTGGGCCTTGCCATGAAAGAGCTGCCGCTGGGCACCGCCTATGCCATCTGGACCGGCGTCGGCGCAGTCGGCACGGTGATTGCCGGCATCATCCTGTTTGGTGAGTCCATGGCCCTGGTGCGCCTGGCCAGTGTCGCGCTGATCATCACCGGCCTGGTTGGTCTCAAGGTCAGCGCCAGCTGACCTTGCCCCTCTCCGTCAGCGTACATCGCCACGCAACTGGCTGACCCGCTCACGCAACAACGCCGGCTCCGCAGCCTCCACGGCAATGGCGGCGCCGGCCACCAAGGTCACCCGCGACCACAAGCGACGAAAGAAGCCTTTGCCCGGGTCGCGACTGAAGAAGCTCCCCCACAATCCCTGCAACGCCAGCGGAATCACCGGCACCGGGGTGTGCTCAATGATTCGGCTCAACCCGCCTTTGAATTCATCAATCTCACCATCAGTGGTCAGCTTACCTTCGGGGAAGATGCATACCAGTTCGCCATCGGCCAGGTAAGCGGCAATCTGCTTGAACGCCTGTTCGTAGGTCGCTGGGTCTTCATTGCGCCCGGCAATCGGGATCGCGCCTGCGGTGCGGAACACAAAGTTGAGCACCGGCAGCCGGTAGATCTTGTAGTACATGACAAAGCGAATTGGCCGTCGCACCGCGCCGCCGATCAACAGCGCATCCACGAACGACACGTGATTGCAAACCAGCAGTGCTGCGCCCTCTTCCGGGATCTGCTGCAGGTCACGGTGCTCGACCCGGTACATCGAGTGGCTGAGCAACCAGATCATGAAACGCATGCTGAACTCAGGGACGATGCGGAAGATGTAGGCGTTAACGCCAATGTTCAGCAGCGAGACCACCAGGAACAGTTGTGGAATGGTCAGCTCAACCAGGCTCAGCAGGATGATGGTGACGATCGCCGAGACCACCATGAACAACGCGTTGAGGATGTTGTTGGCGGCAATCACCCGCGAACGCTCCTGCACCGCCGTGCGCGACTGGATCAATGCGTACAGCGGCACAATGTAAAAGCCACCGAACACTCCAAGGCCGACAATCGACAGCAAGATCCACCAAGCCTGGGCCATGCTCAGCAGCGTCAGCCAGTCGTGCGGAGTGGCTGCCGCCGGCACATCGCCCGAATGCCACCACCAGAGCAAACCGAACAACGTCAGGCCAAAGGAGCCGAACGGCACCAGGCCGATTTCCACCTTGTGGCCGCTGAGGCGCTCACACAGCAAGGAGCCCAGGGCGATTCCGACCGAAAACAAGGTCAACACCAAGGTCACCACGGTTTCGTCGCCGTGCAGCCAGTCCTTGGCATAGGCCGGAATCTGCGTGAGGTAAATCGCCCCGACAAACCAGAACCAGGAGTTGCCGACAATCGAGCGCGACACCGCCGGGGTCTGGCCGAGCCCCAGGCGCAAGGTCGCCCAAGACTGAGTGAAAATGTTCCAGTTCAGCTTCATCTGCGGCGAGGCCGCACTGGCGCGGGGAATCCACTGGCTGGACAGGTAGCCCAGGGCCGCCACCGCTACCACGGCACTCGCAACCACCGGCGCATAATGCGAGCTGGACATCATCACCCCAGCGCCAATGGTGCCGGCCAAAATCGCCAGAAAGGTGCCCATTTCCACCAGGCCGTTGCCACCGACCAGCTCTTGCTCATGCAACGCTTGCGGCAGGATCGAATATTTGACCGGCCCAAACAGCGCCGAATGCGTGCCCATGGCAAACAATGCCAGCAGCATCAGGATCAGATTGTTGGTCAGAAAACCGATGGCACCGACGGCCATGATGCCGATTTCAGCCAGCTTGATCAGGCGGATCAGGGCATCCTTGGGGTATTTTTCGCCGAATTGGCCTGCCAGGGCCGAGAACAGAAAAAATGGCAAGATGAACAGCAAGGCGCAGAGGTTGATCCAGATCGAGCGGTCACCGTCGATGGCCAACTTGTAGAGAATGGCGAGGATCAATGACTGCTTGAACAGGTTGTCATTGAACGCACCCAGCGACTGGGTAATGAAGAACGGCAAAAACCGTTTTTTGCCAAGAAGGCTGAATTGCGAGGCTTGACTCATCGTCCGTGTACCTGAGTGGGGCTTTGTAATTGGAGGCGCTCAGGCCGCACAAAGCCACAATCACTCAGGTAATTGCAATCTACTTCTGTAAGTTGGCAATACACGGCGAGACGAACAACTCGCCGCGCCAGGCGCCGCGCAGGGTCAGGCTGGCGACCATCATCCACAAACCTACCAGCGCCACCACCAGCACCAGGCCCATGTGCTGGAAGAAGGCCAAGCCCAACCAGGCACCGAGCTTGAGGGTGGCCAGGCTGTAAACCCCAAGTGGGAAGGTAAAGCCCCACCAGCCAAGGTTGAAAGGCATGCCATGGCGCATGTAGCGCAGGGTGATCAGCACGGCGGTGAGCAACCACCACAAGCCCGCGCCCCACAGTACGATGCCGGCGACCAGGCCCAGGCCGCGGGCGATCTCACCGAGGTTGCCAAAGCCGTTGGCAGCGAAAATCGCCGGTGCTTCAGCGCCCAACAGAAGCATGCCCAATGCGCCGGTACCAATCGGGCCAAGCGCCAGCCAGCTGGACGCAGCCATGTTGGCGTGCGGCAGTTTGTGCAGGGCCATGCGCAGCATCAGGATGGTCAGGATGCTGAAGGCCACCGGCAGCGACACCGCCCACAATACATAGCTGGTGATCAGCACGAGGAACTGACTGTGGGCATCCAGCAGGTGCGGCGCCAACTGGCCACCGCTGGCAGCGGCAACCTCAGCAGCCACCACCGGCAACAGCCAGACCGCCGTCATCTGGTCGATACTGTGCTCTTGGCGGGTGAACATCAGGTAAGGAATGGCTACGCCACACAGCAGCGCCAGGCCAACATCAAACCACCACAGTGCTTCGACCCACGGCACGATACCTTCGCCCCAGCGGTTGATACCGAACAGCAAAAAGCCGTTGAGGATGGTGGCCAGCCCCATGGGAATGGTGCCGAAGAACATCGACACGGTGGAGTGGGCGAAAATCTGCCGCGCTTCGTCGAAGAACATCAGCCAACGGGCGGCATAGAGAACGCTGAACAACACGAACAAGGCAATGGTCAGCCACCACAGGGCTTCTGCAGGCCCGTGCAAGGCGTCCATGCCAATTTGCATGAGGGCCAGGGCCAACACCCCGGTGCCCATGGTCGCGGCGAACCAGTTGGGGGTGAACTGACGGATGACTTCACGCGGGTGAGCCAAGTGGCTCAGCGGGCGCAAGGGCGAAGTGGTCTGTTGCAAGCATGGCATGGTCGGAGTCTCCTGTAGGCCGGTGACGTGGGACCATCTTATGCCCGCAAAGAATATCCATATAACGGGTATTTTCTCTATCTGTTATCGGTTTTATAGATATACAACTTCTGTTCGCCATTGCCTGCCCGCGCGTATGCTTGCTCGGCGACAGCCCCGCGATGGCAACAAGGACGTGACAATGCTCAACGCCGTAAAACGCTACAGCCTGCAGGTACGTCTGCTGCTGGCTACCACTTTTGTCTTGACCCTGGCCCGGGCGATCACCCTGCCCTACCTGGTGGTCTATCTGGCGCAAAACTTCGACCTGGACATCAGCGCTATCGGTTTGATCATCGGTGGCGCGCTGATTGTGGCCTCGCTGCTGAGCCTGTATGGCGGCTACCTGATCGATACCCTGCGCAGCTATACCGTGATCATCGCCTCGACCCTGGTGTTTGCCGTGGCCTTTGTCGGCGCAGTGGTCAGCCGCGAACTCAGCCTGTTCTTCACCAGCCTGGTGCTGATCAACCTGGCCCTGGCGGTGGTCGATATTGCCGCCAAGGCCGGCTTCTGTACGCTTCTGGGGCTGGAGGAACGCGCCGAAGTGTTCTCGATCAAGTACACCTTGAGCAACGTCGCCTACGCGGTCGGGCCGTTTCTGGGTGTAGCGCTGATCATGCTCGACGATCACCTGCCGTTTCTGGTGTCTGCACTGCTGGGCCTGGCCATGTGCTTGAGCTACCGGCGCTGGGGCGAGCGTTCGGCACCGGCACGCCTGGACGGCAGCCCACAGGCTGGCTTTTTCAGCGTGGGCGGGCAATTGCTCAAAGATCGCCGACTGATCTGCTTCACCCTCGGCGGCGCGCTCAGTGCCGTGGTGTTCGGCCAGTTCACCGCTTACCTGTCGCAGTATCTGGTGGTGACCCTTGATGCCACCCAGGCAGCGCACTACATCAGCTACCTGGTCGCCACCAACGCAATCACCGTGATCGCCCTGCAGTATGTGATCGGCCGGCGCATCAGCAGCCGTCACCTTATGCCGTGGCTGATGGCAGGGATGGTGCTGTTCCTCGCCGGTTTGCTGGGTTTCTCTCTGGCCCAATCGCTACTGGTCTGGTGCCTGGCGATGCTGGTGTTCACCTTGGGCGAAATCATCGTGATCCCGGCCGAGTACATGTTCATCGACCGCATCGCCCCGGAGCACCTGCGCGGGGTGTATTACGGTGCGCAAAACCTGTCCAACCTCGGTGCCGCCCTGGGCCCGGTGATGTGCGGTTTTGCCCTGGCGCACCTGGTGCCGGTGGCCACCTTCTATCTATTGATTGGCTCGGTGCTGCTGGCGGCGCTGTTTTATTACCTGGGGGCTCGGCACTAAGCAGTCCCCCACAACCAGCGTCGACAAATCGCAAAACTGTAGGTGTTTTCTGTAGGACCGTTCTGAATCATACTTCCGGCGCCGTTGCTCTGTTGTGCCAGGCCCTTCATGGGCCTAGGCTGCTGTCGTCGTTGCGAAACCACAACGATCGGATTTAGCAGTCCGGAACATTCATATGAGGTCGACGGCACACCGCTGATATGGCGGTTGTACGTGGGGCACCTTCGGGTGCGCCGGGTTCCTCTATGACCGGTCTGCTAACCCGCGTACAGCTGCCACCCTTCGTTTAGCAGCGAGGTGTGGTTGCTTCACTCATACATAGAGGCCAACCATGAAAAAGCTCGTCCCCGACCCACCCATTCTCGACCTTTCCCACGCCACCACCGCCAACACCCCGTTCGGTACCAACCTCATGTTCAACGTCCGCGAAGGCATACCTGCCGAAGAAGCGCTGCTGCATGCCTGCCAACTGCTGCGTTGTGCCGAAGCCACGGTGAGCGATGCGCTCGATCATCTCTCCCGCAATGATCGTTCCCTGGTCTCGGGTGCCGGCCAGCATATCGAGGCGGCGCATGCCCTGGTCGATGCAGTGCTTGATGGGGTTGGCGTGCAACGGATCTTCACTCCCCATTAACCAAACGCAGCTTGATAGCAACGCGGGACAAGCCCGCTTCTGCCGGAGAGTAGGAAGCTGGTGGGGCCTGCCTCGCGCCTTGCACCATAGATCTTCATAGAGACTGCACGAGAGCTTACATCGCAATACAGGCTAATCATTGCTGACATAATGTATATCCCCCATCAGTACTGTAGAACGTCAGCCTTGGTTTTGATGAAAGGTACGTTTGGAGACAAGAAAGACCTGATAAATTCAGCGACCTTTTCTTTTTGTTTTCTTTTGCAGAAAACATTAACCCCACCATTGGTTACATGTTCATCGCCCTTTTGTATGATGCTGTACTTAAATCGACGATTTCTCTATTAGTAACAACCGCGAGCTGGGTGATTTCTTTCCACTCAAACGCATAGTGATGGTATTGGGTATGCATTTCCCGATAATTCTTTGAGTACGCCATTGAGAGATACGTCAAACCCACCCCGCCTGGGCCTATCAACGCGCCGAGCAAGAATGACGGA
>NZ_JBNPJT010000034.1:0-19734 GCF_050312595.1 Pseudomonas sp. UM16
CGCAAGTCGGCCTGGCCGACAACTTCTTCGAACTCGGCGGCGACTCGATCATCTCCATCCAGGTGGTCAGCCGGGCGCGCCAGGCCGGTATCCGCTTTACACCCAAGGACCTGTTCCAGCATCAGACCGTACAGCGCCTGGCGGCAGTGGCCGAAGTCGGTGAATCGGCACAAGCCATTGACCAAGGGCCGGTGCGCGGCGAAGCATTGCTGTTGCCATTCCAGCACTGGTTCTTCGACACCCTGACGGACAATCACCAGCACTGGAACCAATCGTTGCTGCTGGCTCCGCGCGAGCCCTTGTCAGCCGAGGCGCTGGCATCGGCGTTGGCCACTATCGTTGATCATCACGACGCATTGCGCTTGCGTTTCCAGGCTTTGCCGCAAGGCTGGACTGCGCAGTTTGCCGAGACGGATGACAGCCTTTTGTTGTGGCAGCAGACGGTGGCCGACGAGGCGCAGTTGCGCGACGTCGCCGACCGCGTGCAACGCAGCCTTAACCTGCAACAGGGGCCATTGCTGCGTGCCTTGCTGGCGACCCTGGCCGATGGCAGCCAGCGCCTGTTGCTGGTGATTCACCACCTGGTGGTGGACGGTGTGTCCTGGCGGATCCTGCTCGAAGACCTGCAGTCGCTGTACCAGCAGCAGTTGGCCGGGCAGCCACCACGTTTGCCGGCCAAGACTCATTCGGTCAAAGCCTGGGCCGAACAATTGCAAGCGGATGCCCGCAGCCCCGCGCTGGAGGGTCAGCTGGCGTTCTGGCAAGCCCAACAAGTGCCGGGTGATTTGCCCTGCGAGCGTCCAGCAACGCGCCTGCTCAACCGCGATGCCCGTCATGTACAAACCCGTCTGAATACGCAACTGACCCGACGCTTGCTGCAGGAAGCGCCAGCGGCCTATCGCACCCGCGTCAATGACCTGCTGCTGACCGCTTTGGCGCGCGTCATCGCTCAATGGAGCGGCCATGATTCGGTTGCCGTATTGATGGAAGGGCATGGTCGCGAACCTTTGTCCAAGCCTCTTGACCTGACCCGCAGCGTCGGCTGGTTCACCAGCTTTTACCCGCTCAAACTCACCCCGGCCCAAGGCTTGGCCGAGTCGATCAAGCAGATCAAGGAGCAACTGCGCGCGGTGCCGGATCAAGGCATGGGTTATGGCACCTTGCGCTATCTGGGCAGCGACACTTCGCGTCAGGCGCTTGCCGAGCTTGCGCCAGCGCGCATTACCTTCAACTACCTCGGTCAGCTCGATGCCGGCTTCGACCAGGCCGACAGCCTGTTTGTACCGAACTCGCAACCGCGTGGACAGGAGCAGGATGACCACGCGCCGCTGCCCAACTGGATCAGCCTCAACGGTCAGGTCTATGGCGGCGAGCTGCTGGTGGACTGGCAGTTCAGCGCACAGATGTTCGACACGGCAACCCTGCAGCAACTGGCCGATGCCTATGCGCAGGCGCTAGGCGAACTGATCGAACACTGCTGCACGCTCGGCCATGGCGCGCTGACCCCCTCTGACGTGCCGCTGGCCGGCCTCGATCAGCAAGGTCTTGATCAACTGGGCCTTGATCCACGCAGCGTGCAGGACATCTACCCCTTGTCGCCGATGCAACAGGGGATGCTCTTTCACAGCCTTTATGCGCAGGCCGAAGGCCAATACATTAATCAACTCTCGGTCGCGGTCGAAGGCCTGGACCCCGAGCGCTTTCGTGCCGCCTGGCAAGCCTGTGTGGATGCTCACGATATCCTGCGCACGGCGTTTCTCACCAGCGCGACCCTGAGCCAGCCATTGCAAGTGGTCCAGCGTGCCGTGCAGGTGCCGTTCAGCTACGAGGATTGGCGCGAGCAGGCGGATCAAGCGGCAGCCATCGACGCTCGGGCCGCAACGCTGCGCAGCAACGGTTTTGCCCTGGAGCGGGCGCCATTGTTGAGTCTGCAGGTGCTGCGCCTGGACGAGCAACACCATCAACTGATTTACACCAGTCACCACATTCTCATGGATGGTTGGAGCAACGCGCAGTTGCTGGCTGAAGTGCTGCAGCGCTACAACGGCACCGCCGTGCTGAACCCGCCAGGACGTTATCGTGACTACATCGAATGGCTGAGCCAGCAGGACCCGCTGGCCGATCAGCGCTTCTGGAAGGCTCAGGTTCGACATCTGGATGCACCAACGCGAATTGCCGCGATGCTGCCAGACCGTGCACAAGGGCCGAGCGGCCACGCTCAATTCAAGCAATCGCTCGACCTGGCCGCCACTGAGCGTCTGAAAGCCTTCGCCAGCCAGCACAAAGTTACCTTGAACACCTTGATCCAGGCGGCCTGGGCTTTGCTGTTGCAGCGTTATAGCGGCCAGTCGACAGTCGCTTTCGGTGCCACCGTGGCCGGTCGTTCGGCACCGTTGCCGGCCATCGAGGCGCAAATCGGCCTGTTCATCAATACCCTGCCGGTGGTTGTCAGCCTGAGTGCCGAGCAACCGCTGGCGCAGCTGCTGCACAATCTACAAGCGCAGAACCTGGCCCTGCGCGATCATGAGCACACGCCGCTGTTCGACATCCAGCGTTGGGCGGGGCAGGGCGGTGAGGGGCTGTTCGATTCGCTGCTGGTGTTCGAGAACTATCCCGTGTCTGAAGCCTTGCAACAAGGGGCGCCGCAAGGCCTGCGCTTTGCCCAGGTGCAGACCCGCGAGCAGACCAGTTACCCGCTGACCTTGCTGGTTGCGCTGGAAGACACGCTGACCTTGCAGTTCCAGTACACCTGCGAGCATTTCACCGCAGCGCAGGTGCAGCGCATGGGCGCCCATCTGCTCGAACTGCTCCAGGGCATGCTGGCCTCACCGACAGCGGTGGGCGAGCTGGCCATGCTCGACGCCGGCGAACGGCGACGCCTGCTGCACGACTGCAATGCCAGCCGGCTAGCACCGGCGCCAGCGTTGAGCATCGCTGAATGGATCGCCCGCCAGGTGCAGGCCGATCCCGAGCAACTGGCACTGGTCGATCAGCAGCAGCGTTTGAGCTATCGCCAGCTCGACCAGCGTGTCAACCGCCTGGCGCACAAGCTGGTGAGCCTTGGCGTGGGTGCCGAAGTACGGGTCGGCATCGCCCTGCAACGTTCCAGCGAACTGATCGTGGCTTTGCTGGCCGTGCTCAAAGCAGGTGGCGCCTATGTGCCGCTGGACCCGGATTATCCGGCTGAGCGCCTCGCCTATATGCTTGAGGACAGCCGCGCCCAGGTGTTGATCACTCAGGCGACGGTGCTTGAAGGGCTGACACCGGCAGCGCATACCCAAGTACTGCTGATGCCGGCGGGCGACAACGCTCTGGCCGGGCAGCCTGACACGGCGCCGCCAGTGCAGATTCACCCCGACAACCTGGCCTATGTGATCTACACCTCCGGCTCCACCGGCCAGCCCAAGGGCGTGGCCATTACGCATGGCAACGTTCAGGCACTGATCGCTTGGTCGCAGCAAACCTATAGCCGCGAGGACATGCAAGGGGTGCTGGCCTCTACCTCGGTGTGTTTCGACCTGTCGGTGTGGGAGATCTTCGTTACCCTCGCCAGTGGGGGTTCGCTGGTGCTGGCGCGCAATGCCCTGGCGTTGCCCGAGTTGCCCGCCCGTGATCAGGTACGCTTGATCAACACCGTGCCCTCGGCGATTGCCGCCTTGCTGCGGGCCGGGCAGATCCCAGCCAGCGTACGGATCATCAACCTGGCTGGCGAACCGCTGAAGCAGGCTCTGGTCGATCAGCTTTATCAGTTGCCGAATGTGGTTCAGGTCAATGACCTCTATGGCCCGTCCGAAGACACCACCTATTCCACCTGGACCCGTCGTGAGGCCGGCGGTACGGCGAGTATCGGCCGGCCGCTGCCGGGCACTGGCGGCTACCTGCTTGATGCCAATCTGCAGCCGGCGCCGCAGGGTGTGGCGGCCGAGCTGTACCTGTCAGGCGCCGGTTTGACCCGCGGCTACCTGGGGCGTGCGGCACTGACTGCCGAGCGTTTCGTGCCACATCCGTTCTCGGCAACGGGCGAGCGCCTGTACCGCACCAGTGACCTGACCCGCTATCGCCCCGATGGCGTCATCGAGTACCTCGGGCGTATCGATCATCAGGTGAAGATCCGCGGTTTCCGTATCGAACTCGGCGAGATCGAGGCGCGACTGTTGAACTTGGCGTCGGTGCGTGAGGCGGCTGTGCTGGCGGTCGAGCACCAGGGTAGCGCGCAATTGGTCGCCTACGTGGTCGCGCATCAGCACACTGAACAGGCCGCCGATCAGGCCGCCTTGCGCGCCGACATCAAGGCGCGCCTGGGTGAGCAACTGCCGGGCTATATGGTACCGGCGTTTGTTGTGTGCTTGCCGTGCCTGCCGTTGACGCCGAACGGCAAGCTGGACCGCAAAGCCTTGCCGGCAGCCGATCAGCAGCCCGCTAGCGCCACCTTCGCCGCACCGCGTAGCGCCCTCGAACAGCAGATCGCTGAGGTCTGGCAGCAGGTGCTTGAAGTTGAGCGCGTGGGCCTGGCCGAGCATTTCTTTGAACTGGGCGGACATTCGCTGCTGGCCACTCAGGTGGTGGCGCGCTTGCAAGAACTCTTGGCTGTACGAGTCGGTTTGCGTGACCTGTTCGATCACCCGCGCCTGGAGGCTTTCGCCCAGCTGTTGCAGGCGCGTTCGACACAACCGCAGGCGCCAGCGTTACCCACGCTGGTGGCTCAGGGTGAGCAACCTGAGGCGGTCCTGTCGTTGGCCCAGCGACGCGTGTGGGTTGTCGAACAGCTGTCCGGCGCCAGTGGTGCTTATGGCATGCCACTGGCCTTGCGCTTACAAGGCGAATTGCACGTGCCACTGTTGCGCGCCAGCCTTGCCGAGGTGATTCGCCGTCATGAGGTGTTGCGCACCGCCTATGTAAGCGACGACGAAGGCGATCCGTTGGCCTTGGTTTCAGCGGCGGTGGAGGTCGATTTGCCGTTGTTTGACCTGTCCGCCCTGGGGCGCGCCGAGCAGGAAACTGAAGTGGCACAGGCAGTGCTGGACAATGCCAGTACGCCGATCAGCCTGCTTACGGCGCCGTTATTGCGTGGCCGCGTGCTGCGCCTGAGCGCCAGCGAACATGTGCTGCTGTACAGCATGCACCACATCATCTCCGATGGCTGGTCGATGTCGCTGCTGGTCAATGAACTGGTTGCGCTCTATGCCTTGCTGCAAGCCGGTAAGCCAGCGCAGTTGCCAGCGCTGAACGTGCAGTACAGCGACTACGCGCGCTGGCAGCAGGCGCTGGAAAACAGCGGCATCCTGGCAACGCAGGCCGACTACTGGCAGCGCACGCTGGCCGCCAGCAGCGGGCATCTGCCACTGCCGACCGACTACCCGCGTGCAGCCGTGGCTTGCACGGCTGGCAGCGACCTGCAGTTCCACCTTGATGCTGGCTTGGTGCAGCAACTCAAAGCCATTGCCGCGCAGGCCAATGCCACCCTGTACACCACCTTGCTGGCGGCCTTCCAGGTGCTATTGCACCGGGTCAGTAACAGCGATGACCTGCTGGTCGGCGCCGACGTTGCCGGCCGTCAACAGCCGGAGCTGGAGCGCCTGATCGGCTTCTTCGTCAACATCCTGCCGCTGCGTTCGCGTTATAGCGCGCAGCAGACATTCAGTCATTACCTGGGGCTTGCTCGCGACACTGCCTTGAGCGCCTTTGAACACCAGGACCTGCCATTCGACATGATCGTCGAAGCCTCCGGTGTCACACGTCAGCGCGGGGTCAATCCGCTGGTGCAGGTGCTGTTCGTGATGAACAACCTGCCGGTGCGCGACAGCAGCCTCGATGGCCTCAAAGTCGAAGTATTGTCGGCACTGGCGAGCTACTCGAAATTCGACATGGCGCTGTTCCTCGACCAGGACGGCGAAGGGCTGCGGGGTACTTGGCAGTTCGCCAGTGCGCTGTTCAAGCCCGAGCGCATCAGCCAGCTGGCCAAGGACTTCACCTGCATGCTCGAACAGATTGTGTGTGAGCCGCATATCAGACTAGGAGACATCACCATGACCACGGATACCGCTGTTGCGGCCGCGCCGACTGCCGCTGCCGGGCCCAAGGCCGACAAGCTCGGCAAATTCCTGAAAAAGCCCAGGGCAACGGGCCGTGAGGCGGTTGGCAGCGCCGTACGCGAATCGTTGCTGGCGCCGCCACAGGTCTTTCCGTTGCTGGTAGAGCCGAACGATCCTGGGCTTGATCTGGTGGCATGGGTCAACCACAACCGGCCTTGGCTGGAAGAGAAGCTGGCGTGCCATGCCGGGATTCTTCTGCGCGGTTTTGCCATGCATGACATCCACGCCTTCGAGGCCTTTGCCGAGGCCGTACAGCCAGGGCTCTACGGTCAGTACGGCGACCTGCCGAAGAAGGAGGGCGGCAAGAACACCTACCGTTCGACGCCGTATCCAGAGCAGAAAATGATCCTCTTCCACAACGAAAGCTCACACCAGGACACCTGGCCGCGCAAGCAGTTGTTCTTCTGTGAGCAGCCATCGCCAGTGGGCGGTGCGACCCCGGTGGTCGACTGCCGGCAGATGTACCTGCGCCTGCCCGAGGCATTGCGCGAAACGTTCGAGCAAAAAGGCCTGCTGTATGTGCGGACCTTCGCCGACAAGCTGGACGTGTCCTGGCAGCACTTCTTCAAGACCGATGAGCGCGCACAGGTCGAGGCCCGATGCCAGGCAGCCGGTATCCAGTGGACCTGGCTCGACAATGACGAACTGCAGATTCGCACCCCGTGCCCGGCGATCATCCGCCACCCGTTGACGGGCGAGAAGACGTTCTTCAACCAGGTGCAGTTGCACCACATTTATTGCCTGGATGCGGATGTGCGCGAGGACCTGCTGGCGTTGTTCGGCATTGAGCGCATGCCCCGGCATGTCTATTACGGTGATGGTTCGCCGATTGAAGACGAGGTCATGCAATTGATCGGTGAGCTGTATGAAGCGTGTGCAGTGCGCTTCGACTGGCGCAAGGGTGATGTGATCCTGCTCGACAACATGCTCGCCGCGCATGCCCGTGACCCTTTCGAGGGGCCGCGCAAGATTGTCGTCGCCATGGGCGAAATGGTCGAACGGCGTAGCCTGAAGGCGGCGCAACCCGCGCCCGGCCCGGCAACCCTTGAACAAGAGGCTCAGGTATGAGTGAGATCAACGTGCAACAACTCGGTGCCGGCCTGGCTCTGCTTGCTGAACAGCAGAAATGGAGCGCTGCGGCGCAGACAGGGGCGAGTTGGGCGGCGCTGGCCCATGTGCTGCAGGTGGAGATCCGCGGATCGCTCGATCTACCCGCCCTGCACGCCGCGCTCGATGACCTGGCGCTGCGCCAGCAGGTGCTGACCACCCGCCTGCACGCGGTTGCCGGGTACCACGGCCTGCGCCAGTTCCCGGGTGGAGGCCAGCCGCGCTTGGCCGTGGAAATTGACGATCAGGTCGTCACGCAAGACGCCGCCATACTGCGCCACGCTCAATGGTTGCAACGCCCGCTGCAACTACAACAAGGCAGTTTCACCCAGGCCTTGCTGCAGCGTCTGGACCACAGCCACTGGCGCCTGAACCTGGCGCTGGCCCGGGGGTTGGTGGATGCCGCCAGCTTGCCCTTGCTGTTGGAGCAACTACTACACGCTTACGAGCAAGGCGCCAGTGGCGCAGACGAGGAACTGGCTCAATTCAGTCAGTACCTGGAATGGCACGGTGAAGTGGTGCTGGACGAAGATGCCGGACAGGCCGCGCAGTACTGGCAAGCCCATCTCGGCACGCAAGCACCGACCCCGCCGACGCTGCCGTTCCGGCGTAAAGGCGCTGCAGTGGGCGCGCTGGATCAGGTTGAGGCAGAGCTGCCGGCAGCCTTGCGCGCGGAACTGCAACAGCTTGCTGACGGCTGCAAGGTGAGCCTGGAAACACTGTTGCAGGCGGCCTGGTGGCTGTTGCTGGCGCGCCTGAGCGGACGCTCGGCGTTCCTAGCCGGTTGGCGTCATGATGGCCGAGCTGACTATGAGTTTTTCGAGCAAACCCTGGGGTTGTTCGAAAAGACCTTGCCGCTGCAACTGACACTGGACCTGGCAGTGCCGTTCGATCAGTGCCTGGCGCATTTATCGGGGCTGCTTGAGCAGCACCGTACCTGGCAAGAGTACTGGAGCAGCGAAGACCGCGCCGTGCAGCCAAGCCATGGTTTTGCGCTGCGTCGGCTATTGCCTGCGAGGCAGGTCAAGGGCGGGCAATGGTCGGCCAGTGCCACCGAAGCGCTCGATCCTGGCTTTGAACTGGTTTTGCAGGTGAGCATCGACGCTCAAGGCACGGCGCAGCGACTGAGCTTGGCGTTCAGCACGGCACACTATACCCGCGTGGCCATGGCAGGCCTGCTTGAGCAATATCAGGTGCTGCTGCGTGGCATCGCCGCCGCGCCCGCCAGCCCAGTGGGTGAGCTGCCCTTGTTGGGCGAGGCCGAACGTCAGCGCCTGCTGGCGCTCAACCCAGCGCCGCAAGCGATTGATCCGGGCCTGACCTTGGCCCAGCGCATCAGCGAATGGGCTTCGTTGACTCCCGACGCCCCGGCGTTGGTCAGCAACACCCAGACGCTTAGCTATGCGCAGCTGGAACAGCGTGTCCAGCAGATGGCCGCGGCCATGGCTGGCCAGGGTCTGAGCGCCGGGCAACGGCTGGCGCTGGCCCTGCCGCGCTCGCCCGAATGGCTGGTGGCGGCGCTGGCAGCCTGGCGCCTGGGAGCGGCCTGGTTGCCGCTGGATCCGCAATGGCCGACGGCGCGCCTGGCGCTGTTGGTGGAGCAGGCGGATGCGGCGTTGCTGGTGGGGCGAGGCATGGCGGCGATGGGCGACGTGCCGGTAATCGATCTTGACGTGGTCAACTTCGCGGATCAGACACTGACGTTGTCCGAACCTCTGGCGCTGGCGGGTGACGATATCGCCTATGTGCTGTTCACCTCCGGGTCGACCGGTACACCCAAGGCTGTCACCATCGAGCATCGCGCCTTGTTCAACTACGTCGCTGCGGCCAGCGCCGCACTGGGCCTTCAGCAATGCCGACGCTTTGCCTTCAGTTCCAGCGTCGTCGCTGACCTGGGCCACACCGCCGTGTTCGGTGCCCTGTACAACGGTGCGGCGTTGCACCTGGCCGATGAGGCGACCGTGCAGGATGGCCAGGCGTTTGCCCGCTTTATCGAAGCGCAGGCCATCGATTGCCTGAAGATCGTGCCGTCGCACCTGGCGGCGTTGATCGACAACCAGGCGCCAGTGCTGCCCGCCACGTTGGTACTGGGCGGTGAAGCCGTGGCGCCGGCGCTGGTCGAACGGTTGTTGAGCATCCGCAGTGACATCCGTCTGTTCAACCACTATGGGCCGAGCGAAGCCACGGTCGGGGTGATGATTCACCCGATCACTGCCCAGGACCTGGACGCCACGGGGGTGCCGCTGACCCAGGTGCTGGCCAACAACCAAGTGCTGGTGCTCGGTGCGCAGAGCAAGCTGGTGGCCAGTGGTGAGCTGGGCGAGCTATACATCGGCGGCGAGCAATTGGCCCGTGGTTACCTGAATGCAGCGCAACAACAGGCCGAAGCCTTCATCGACCATCCGCTGCTGCCGGGCGCGCGGATCTACCGCACGGGTGACCTGGCGCGTTATTGCCCTGAGGGTGGCATCCAGCTCTACGGCAGGGCCGACCAACAGGTTAAGCTGCGCGGCTTTCGCGTCGAGCTGGCGGAAATCGAGGCTGAGTTGTCTGCCCTGGAGCAGGTGAACGAAGGGGCAGTAGTGCTCGATGCCCAGCAGGAACCGATCGCTTTCGTGACGGCGCGTGGCGAGCCGGGTCACGATTGGGCGGCCAGCCTCAAGCAGCAACTGGCTGAGCGTTTGCCAGCGGTAATGGTGCCGCGCCAGGTTCAGGTGCTGACCAGCATGCCGCGCCTGGGCAATGGCAAGATCGACCGTCAGGCCCTGGGCAAGCTCGACCTCAGTGCCGCGCAGCAGGTCTATGTCGCACCCCGTGATGCTCTGGAGACTGTCCTGGCCCAGCGCATGGCGCAGTTGCTCGGGCTTGAGCAACTGAGTGTGGAGCAGGACTTCTTCGCTGCCGGTGGCCACTCGTTGCTGGTGATCAAACTGGTCGCTGGTATCCGCAAGTTGTTGCAGTGTGATGTGCATCCGGGCGTGGTGTTTGATAACCCCAGCGCCGCCGCGCTGGCCCAGGTGCTGCGTCTGCAGGAAACCGCGCCGGGGCAGTTGGAAAAACTCGCGCAAGCGCGCCTACGTCTGGATGCCATGACCCCGGAAGAGAAAGCCACGTTGCTGGAGAAAGCCCGGCTGTTGCAAGGGCAGGGCAGCTGACACCCCTTCGCGATGTTCCGCCGGGTGCGTTCTGCGCCTGGCGGAACATCGTTTAGCTGTCTGGTTAAACCAGGCGCTGCATTGTGTGAAATGCATCAAAAGAAAAATATTCCTAATTTCGTTCATACCACGCTCGTCTAGTCAGCGAGCAGCTACGACTTGTGTCGCCAGCCTGCCTCAGGATGGGGATTTCCAGGGACGGTTTACACACTTCACGATCAGCCGACCTCAGAGTCGGCGGCTGTACAACACAAGAGCGCATTGGAGTAAATCAACACATGAAATCTGATCAGCCAAGGCTTGCGCGGCGCCCCTCGATTTGGGAACGGGCTCGCTGGCGCACATCGGCATCGGCGGTGGTACTGGGGCTCGCGTTGGGTATGGCTGGCGCGGCCCAGGCCGAAAGCAAACAGGTCAACATTCCCTCGGCACCGTTGAGCGAAGCGCTGACCCAGCTCGGTCAGCAAACCGGTCTGCAACTGCTGTTCGAGCCCGGCCTGGTCAGTGGCAAACGTTCGACTGCAGTGTCCGGCACCATGGAAGCGCGCGCCGCCCTCGACATCATGCTGCGTGATGCGGGCCTGTCCTACCGGATGGAGAGCGACACGGTGATCATCAGTAACCCTGCGAGTACCGGCGCTGCTGTGGAGCTGGGGAGCACCAGCATCGTCGGCCAAGGCATGGGTGAGGCCACGGAGAACTCCGGGTCCTATACCACCGGGCTGGTCAGTGTGGGCTCCAAGACGCCGGTGAGCCTCAAGGATACCCCGCAGTCGGTGTCGGTCATCACTCAGAAGATGGTCGAAGACCTGCGAATGACTACTTTGCCAGACGCCATGAAACGGGCCCCTGGCATCACTCTGCGCAACAACAACTACCACTCTCAGCAGTTCTACTCGCGCGGCTTTGGTATCGACAACGTGCAGATCGACGGCGCCGCGCCGATGGACATCGGCACCGGTGTCGGTACGTTTTACAGCGACCGTATTTATGACATGGCCGCCTACGATCACGTTGAGGTCCTGCGCGGTTCCAGCGGCCTGCTCGCCGGTACCGGCGATCCGGGCGGTGTGGTCAACCTGGTGCGCAAGCGCCCACTGGACCACTACCAGCTCAAGCTCAACACTTCTGCCGGCTCTTGGGACAACTATCGTAGCGAAGTCGACTTGACCGGGCCGCTGGCCTTTGACGGCAAGCTGCGCGGGCGCATGGTCGCGGCCTACACCGACCGCCAGTACTTCATGGACAATCGCAGTACCGAGAAGCCCTTTCTTTATGGTGTGCTGGAGGCAGACGTCACCGACGACACCATGCTGACCTTTGGCGGCAGCTACGACAAGGTCAAGGAAAACGGCACCGGTGACGGCCTTCCGCGCTACAGCACAGGTGGTGACCTGGGCCTGCCGCGGCATACCTGGTACACCACCAACCAGGCCTGGTCCGATAGCTACACCCGCGAATGGTTCGCCAAGCTTGACCACTACTTCAATGAAGACTGGAAGCTCAACACGTCCTATACCTACTCCTATAACGACTCCACCACCGAAGGCATCATTCCCTACGGCTCGGTGGACGAGAACACCAACACCGGCCCCTACTGGTGGGGCAGCTACGTGTCGAGCTGGAGCAAACAGTCGGTATTCGACGTCAACCTGTCCGGCGGTTTCGAGGCGTTCAATCGCCGTCATGAAGTGCTGTTCGGTGCCGACTACCAGAAAGTCACCAGCCGCTGGCGTGCGGCTCAGGGCAAGGTCGGGCTGGGTGGCCTGATCGACCTCTGGGACCCGCAATCCACGCCGCTGCCGACTGACGAGTCGAACCACAACTTCTACCGTGACTACTACCCGAACAAACGCGAGCAGTACGGCGTGTATTCGACCTTGCGCCTGCAACTGACCGATCCACTGAAGTTGGTGGTGGGAGCCCGTGCCCAGCGTTACAAGTTCGAGCAGGAGTACAGCATGCGCAACCGACCGGGCACTGGTACCTGGAAACGCGAAGAGCCCGGGGTGTCGGATCGCGAGCCGACCACCCTGGTACCGTTCGGCGGCCTGATCTACGCCTTGAACGATCAGTGGTCCACCTATGTCAGCTATGCCGAAGTGTTCAAGCCTCAGGCGCAGAAGATGCAGGGGCCGCTAACCGACAAGACCTCCATTGAGCCCATGACCGGCAAGACCTACGAAACGGGCATCAAGGGCGAGTTGCTCGATGGCCGGCTGAACGTCAGCGCCGCGTTGTTCTATACCAAGCGTGAGCACCAGGCAGCGAAAGACCCCGCTTATCCGGACCCGTCGCCGAGCTACAGCAGTTCGTGCTGCTTCCTGGCACAGGACAAAATCACCAGCAAAGGCCTCGATCTGGAGGCCACCGGTGAGATTACGCCCGGCTGGGAAGTATTGGCCGGCTACACCTATAACCAGGTGCACAACAATACGGAAGAGACGCTCTACAGCACCGTCACTCCCAAGCACCTGCTCAAGTTGTGGACCATGTATACCTTGCCGGGTGACTTCTCCGACTGGCGCGTCGGTGGTGGTGTGACCGCCCAAAGCGCGACTTACGTGGAAGGCGAATCCTACCGCTTCGACAGCAGCTGGAACGTCATCGACAAGCAGCCTTACCAGTTCAGCGAGGCAGGCTATGCGGTCTACGATGCGATGGTCGAGTACAAGGTTGATGACAACTGGACCGTTGCGGTCAACGGCAACAACCTGTTCGACCGTAAGTACTACGCCAGCGTAGGCACCTCGGAGTTCGGCAACTACTACGGCGAACCCCGCAACTTCACCCTGACCTTGCGCGGTACCTTTGAATGACCTTGGTGTGATCCGCAGCAACATGAAAAAACCGCCCTTGAGGCGGTTTTTTTTGACTAGAGCTGGGGCACATCAGCTATGTTGAACCAGCCAATCCTCCACTGCCTGATACACCCCCTCGATCTGCCCGCTGATCCCGGACATACGCAAAAAGTCATGGGTCAACCCCGCCTGCACGACCAGGGTCACCTCGCCGCCGGCATTCACCAGCGCATTCGCGTAGGCAATGCCTTCATCATGCAGCGGGTCATACTCAGCGACATTGATATACGCAGGGGCCAACGGCGCAAAGCTGCCCAGCAGCGGTGAGGCGCGCCAGTCACCGCGCTCGGCGGGCGGGCAGTAATGGTCGTAGAACCACTCCAGCGTCGGTGTTTCCAGTAGGTAACCTTCGGCGTAACGTGCATGCGAAGGGCGTTGCCGGGTAATGTCGGTCACCGGGTAGAACAGCAACTGCGCCACCGGTTTGAAGCACAACGTCGGCTCAGCGCCGGTGGCAGCGATGGCCAGCACGGTTGCCAGGGTAGCACCGACGCTGTCACCGGCAAGAATCAAGCGCTGGGCATTGAGCCCCAGTTGGGCGGCCTGTTCGGCGAACCAGTTAGCCGCGTCCAGTGAATCATTCACTGCCGTCGGGAATGGCGCTTGCGGCGCCAGTCGGTACGCCGGAGCGAATACCGCGTAACGGCCACTGGCAGCCAGGCGCCGGCAGATCGAGTCGTGGGAATCCAGGCTGCCGACCACATAGCCCCCACCGTGGTAATAGAGCAGGGTAGGGGCATCGGTCGCCAGCTCGGCATGCTGGTAGAGGCGAGCGTCGAGCAGGTGCCCGTCGCGGGCCGGTACTTTCAGCGCCGTCACGCTCAGGGTTGCCGGCGGCGACGGATCGAGTATCACTGAGGTCTTTTCGAATTCGGCGCGGGCTTGCGCCACGCTCAGTTCGTGCATGGCTTGACTCTTGCCAGTCAGGCGGCCGAGTTCGGCCAGTTCCAGAAACGCTTCGAGATCGGGGTCCAGGGGCATTGCAGTTCCTTGTAAAGAGGTAAAGAGCCACCCGCAGGCGGGGCGGCCCTGTTGGTCAAGGGGTTACCGGCTCGGACTGCGGCAGATGCTCCAGCAGCCCGTCGATAAACAGCGGGTGGCCGAGGATTGTGTAGTGGTCGGCGTCGATCGGTGCGTGCTGTCGGCTGCCGGCAAAGGCAGTTGCCTGCGTGACGTTGTTGGCACCCGCCCACCAGCAGTGGCTGTTGGCAACGCAGCGCGGCATGTGTGCCAGGCGTGCGGCCAAGGCCTTGAGCTTCATCCCGGTACGGAAGGTACGGGCCAATTCGTCCGAACCGATTTCACGCAGCGCCCCTGCGGTTTCGTCGAGACCTTGGCGGGCCTGATCGATCAGTTGCTGCAACTGCACCAGGTCTGCGTCTTGGTCAACCGCCAGGCGTGGCACGGCAGAAGGCGGTACGCCGAGCACCACCGCCAACAGACCGCGCAAATCTTCGCTACCGTCATCGGTAACCTGTGGCGCATCCGCTTCGGGGGTGAAGCTGTCGACCAGGGCAACGAATTCGACCTGCTGGCCCTGCTTGATCAACTCCTCAGCCACCAGCGTTGCCAACGGGCCACCCAGCGACCAGCCAAGCAGGTGGTAAGGCCCCTGTGGCTGTTTCTGGCGAATGTACTGGGCGTAGTCGATAGCCATGGCTTGCAGCGATTCGTCTTGCCAATCATCGTCCAGCAGCATGCGGCATTGCAGGCCATAGACGCTGCAACGACCGTCCAGACGCCGGGCCAAGGCCTCGTAATCGAACACGGTGCCGAAGCCGGCATGCAGGCAGAACAGCGGCGTGTGCGCAGGGACCGAGGCGTTGAGCAACAGCAATGGATTGAGGTTGCGTTCCTCGCCTTGGTAACCGGACAACTCGCCGATGGTCGGCTTGCCCATCAGGTCGCGCAATTTGAGCTGCAAGCCCAGCTCAGGCTGGCCGCGCACTTTGGAAAGCACCTTGAGAATACGCAAGGAGTCGCCACCCAGTTCGAAGAAGTTGTCGCTCACGCCGACCTGTTCAAGCTCAAGCACCTCCTGCCAGATCTGCGCCAGCGCCTGCTCCAGGGCATTGCGTGGGGCGACGAAAACGCGGCCTTTAAAGTCCGGATCGGGCAGGGCGTTGCGGTCGAGTTTGCCGTTCGGGTTCAGCGGGAAGCTGACCAAGGTCAGGATCTGCGCCGGTACCATGTAGTCGGGCAGTTCCTCCAGCAGGGCGCTGCGCAAGCGTTCACCGAGGCCTTCGTCGGCCTCGGCGACAACGTAGCCAATCAGTTGCTTGCCATTGTTGTGCTCGCGGGCAACGACCACTGCATCTTGTACCTGGTCCATGCCCCGCAGGCGCGATTCGATCTCCCCCAGCTCGATACGGAAACCTCGAATTTTCACCTGGTTGTCCAGGCGTCCGAGGTAGTCGAAGGTGCCGTCCGCGCGCTGGCGTACCAGGTCGCCACTGCGGTACAGGCGCGTGCCGTCGGCCTGGAACGGATCGGCGACAAAGCGCTCGGCCGTCAGCCCCGGACGCTGGTGATAACCACGCGCGACCCCTTGGCCACCGATGTACAGCTCACCGGCGACGCCTGGCGGCACCGGGTTTAGGGCATCATCAAGGACATATAGGGTGCGTTCGCCGACGCGGCTGCCGATCGGGGCGTAGACGGCGTCGCAGTGGCCGCTGGCTGGCACTTTCCACAGCAACGGGGTGACCACGGTTTCCGTTGGGCCGTAGCCGTTGGTTAGCCACGTAGGTTGCAACGCCTGCTTGACCAGCTCGAAGTTGGCTTCGGCCACGGCGTCGCCGCCAAAGCAGTAGATCGACACCGGTGGCGGTGGCTGGTCCTGACTCTGGGCAAACTCGGCCAGTTGTTGCAGGTAAGCCGGCGGGAAGCAGGCCACGCTGATCCGATGGGTGTGCAAGGCCTGCAAGGTTTCTTCCGGCGTCCACAGGCGGTTGTCGCGTAGCACCAGTTGCCCACCGCAGGACAGGGTGGTCAGCCAGCGCTCTTGGGCGCCGTCAAAGGCGAACGACATGAACAGCAGCTCGCGGCTGTCGCGGCTCATTTCGTAACGCTGGGCGATGGCCTGGCAATGCATGCGCAGCGGCTCGTTAGCCACCGCCACGCCCTTGGGCTTGCCCGTTGAACCGGAGGTGTAGATCAAGTAGGCAAGGTTATCGCCGAGCGCCCGTTGCGCCGGGCAGCTGGCAGGCAGCGCGTCCAGGGCTAACTGGTCAATGGCGATCAGCGGTGCAGCCTGCGGCCAGTCGAAGCGGGCCCGCAGGCTGTCCTGGCTGATCATCAAGGTCATGCCGGAGTCTTCGACGATCCATTGCAGACGTTCCTGCGGGTAGTCGATATCCAATGGCACATAGGCAGCGCCAGCTTTCATCACCGCATAGAAAGCCACCACCACCTGAACCGAACGCTCCAGGGCGATACCTACGCGCATCTCTGGCCCCACGCCTTGGGCAATCAGGTGATGGGCGAGGCGGTTGGCCTGCAACTCCAGTTGGGCCCAGGTCAACTGCTGGTCATTGCAGAGCACCGCCACAACGTGCGGGCGTGCCTCGGCCTGCTGACGCAGCTGTTCGGCGAGCAATGGCGCCTGGGCGTGGGTGACGTTCAAGTGGTTGTCGTGGTGCAGGCGTTGCTGCTGCGTGTTGTTCAACAACGACAGGTTGCCAAGCGGCGTTGTCGGCGCGTCAAGCATCGCCAGCAGCAAGGCTTCGAAGCTGGCGCGAATCTGCTCGACAGCCTCTGCGCTGAAGCGGTTGCGCAGGTACAGGAACTCAATACTCAGGGTGGTGCCGAGGTTGACGGCCAGGTCCATGGCGAAGTTGGTCACGTCGCGGCCCTGGACTTCACCAAATTGCAGCTGACCCTGGCCAGCTTCACGCAGGCGTTCGTCGACCGGGTAGTTCTCGAAGACGATAATGCTGTCGAATAGCGCCTGACCACCCAAGCCGGCCCAGCGCTGGATATCGGCCAGCGAGGCGTGCTCATGGTCACGGATCTCCAGGTTGTAGGCTTGCAGTTCCAGCAGCCAGTCCTGTAGCGAGGTGGCCGGTTGCGGAGACTGAATTACTGGCAACGTGTTGATGAACAGCCCGAGCATTTCATCCGCGCCTGGCAGGCTCGCTGGACGCCCGGCCACGGTGGCACCGAAGCACACGCTGGCCTGTCCGGTGTAACGCTGCAACAGCAGCAGCCAGGTGGCCTGGATCAGGGTGTTGGGCGTGACCCGCAGCGACTGCGCCAGCTCGCGCAGGCGCAAGGTTTGCGCCGCGTCCCAATCCAGGTACAGCGCCGCATGCCCTGGCAGTGTGGGGTCTGGACGTGGCGCCAGGCTACTGGCCAGATGAGTGGGGCTGTCAAAACCCGAGAGCTTGTCGCGCCAGAACTGCTCAAGCACCGCTTGCGGTTGTTGCGCCAGCCACTGGATATAGTCGCGGTAGCGCCCTGCGCCTTGTGTTGAAGGCAAGCCGTCATAGGCCTGCAGCACCTCACCGAGAAGTCGTGAATTGCTCCAGCCGTCGACCAGGATGTGATGGCCGGACCACAACAGGTGTACCCGTTGCTCGTCGAGCTGGACCAGGGTCAGGCGCATCAGCGGTGCCTGCAGCAGATCGAAGCCTTTGGCGTAATCCGCTGCGCTCAGTTGCGCCAGCGCCTGCGGCTCGACCTGGCGATCACGCCAATCGAGCACGGTTACCGGCATTTGCGCCTGGCGGTAAACCAGCTGCAGCGGCTCGGTCAGTTGGTTGTCACTCCAGAAGCCGGTGCGCAGGATGTCATGGCGGGCAATTACCGTGTTCCATGCAGCGCTGAAGCGCGCGATGTCCAGGCCTTCGACCGGGACCGCCATCTGATTGATGTACAGACCGGCTTCACCGGCTTCCAGGGTATGGAACAGCATGCCTTGCTGCATCGGCGACAGCGGGTAGATGTCTTCGATCAGTTCCGCCGCAACCGGCAGCGCTTGCAGCTGGGCTTGCTGCAGACGTGCCAGGGGGAAGTCGGATGGGGTAAAGCCGCGGTTGCATGGATCGCAGCAATGGGCGATCAGGGCTTCGAGTTCGCGCTGGTAGTCATCGGCCAGAGCCTGAACTGTGGCCGGCTCGAACATCTGTTGGCTGAACAGCCAGCTCATGCTCAGTTCGCCGTCGAAGATCTGGCCATTGAGGGTCAGCCAGTTGCCCAGGTGCGCGTGCGGGCTTTGCTCTTGGCCACTGCCTTCAGCGGCCGGCGCCAACAGTGCGCCCGCGTCGGTATCGAAGCTGCTGTCGAACTGGCCCAGGTAGTTGAAAGTGATGCGCGGTTCGGGCAGCCCGGCCAGGGTATTGCCCAGGTGGCGCAGCATGGCATAGCCGGCACCCTTGGCCGGGATCGCCCGCAGTTGCTCCTTGATCCCGCGCAGGCTCACGCCCTGGTCCTCATGAGCGGTCAGCAGCACCGGGTACAGGCTGGTGAACCAGCCGACCGTACGGGTCAGGTCGACGTCGTCAAACAAGGCTTCGCGGCCATGGCCTTCGAGTTGGATCGCCACCTGTGGGCGTTTGGTCCAGCGTGCGATCACCCGCGCCAGGGCGGTCAGCAGCAGATCGTTGATCTGCGTGCGGTAGGCCAGCGGCGCTTCCTGTACCAGGCGGCGGGTGGTGTGTTTGTCCAGACGCAGTTGCAGGCCCTGGGCATGTTGGTTCTGCAGGCTGCCGCTCGGATGATCCGCTGGCAAGTCGGTGTTGATGCCGTCCAGTTGCGCAGCCCAGTAGTCAAGCTCGTGGTTCAGGCCGCCAGACTGGACGTGCTGTTCCAGGCGCTCGGCCCAGGTTTTCACCGAGGTGGTTCTGGCCGGTAGCTGCAGCGGTTGCGCGGTCAGCGCCTGGGTGTAGGCGCTCTGCAGGTCTTCGAAAAGGATCCGCCAGGACACGCCGTCGACCACCAGGTGGTGGATCACCAGCAGCAGACGCTGACTGTGGTCTTCCAGGGTCAGCAGGACAGCGCGCAATAGCGGGCCGTGTTGCAGGTCCAGGCTGCGCTGGGTCTGGTTGGCGAGGTCGCAGAGGGTGGCCAGGGTCGCTTGCTGCTGTTCAAGCAACGGCTGCGCCTGGCTGTCGAGGAAGCGTGCCTGCCAGCCATCGTCGGCGTCGCTGAACACCAGACGTAGCGCGTCGTGCTGGCGCACCAGTGCCTGCAGTGCTTGTTCCAGTGCCTGGGCTTGCACCGGGCGGTTTGGCTTGAGCAGTACAGACTGGTTCCAGTGGTGACGCTCCTGACTGACCTCGGCGAAGAACTTGTGCTGGATTGGCAGCAACGGTATGACCCCGCTGGCGGGCGCCTGATCAATGGCGACCTGGCCATCGTCCAGTTTGGCGACGCTGGCCAGGTCCCTGACCGTCTGATGCTGGAACAGGTCCTTGGGGGTAAAGCGGATACCGACCTGGCGCGCCCGACTGACCACCTGAATGGAGATGATCGAGTCGCCGCCGAGTTCGAAGAAGTTGTCGGCCAGGCCGATTTGCT